>JAPKGD010000116.1 GCA_026648125.1 Bdellovibrionales bacterium
CAACCTGCATTACCACGAGGGGCAGAAGGTTTTTTACCCGGTCAAAGAAGATCGCCGTTCAGAACACAATGGAATCTTTAAAGCTGAGATCGCCCAGGACTACTGCCTCATGTGGAGCAACCGAAACAAAGATCCTGTCGACTTAAAACTGGAGTATCACATCAAATAAGGTTCATCGCACGCTCTTGACAAGCCATCTAGGGACACTGTGGTTTTGATTCATTCATAAAATCGTTTCTCCCTCGTCAGAGAGTTGGTTAATGGAAGCAAATTCTAGCGAACTAAATGCCCACGCTGCGTGTGCTAAAAAAGCGCTATTACTTTCAATTTAGACATATACTCAAGTTCAATCTTGAATCAAAATAGCTAAGGTATGTCTTCGCTACTTTTTGTTTTTGCCCATCCAGACCCAAACCGTAGCCGTGCAAATCGCGCGGTTTTGGACCGTGTTCGTGATCTTTCAAATATCACGATTTCTGATTTATATGAGAAATATCCACGTTTTCATATTCGGGTTGCTGAGGAGCAAGCCCTTCTCGAGGCGGCCTCAACTATTGTTCTACAATATCCCATGTATTGGTACAGCCTCCCCCCACTTCTAATGTTGTGGATTGATGACGTTTTAACCGAGGGGTTTGCCTACGGCAAAAGTGGAAACGCTTTACGCGGCAAGAATTTTTGCCTCTCGTTTACAACCGGGGGAGGATCTGAAGCCTATTCGCCTCAAGGTTATCACGAGCGACCCATCACTGATTTTCTACCACCGCTCATGCAGACCGCACGCCTTTGTGGAATGAAGTGGCTCGAACCATTAATTCTCCATGGCGCATCGAGAGCAACGCCGGAACAAATCGATGCTCACGCGCGACATGTCCGCACACAGTTGGAGGCGCTCACATGAGTCTGGGTGGAGGGTTAGCAACCACGGTTGCTCTTTTGTCCGCAGCCGTTGTCATCGTCCCCATTATGCAGCGCCTGGGACTAGGTGCTGTATTAGGCTATCTTGCGGCCGGTGTTCTTGTTGGCCCAGCCGCCTTAACATGGGTTACAGAAGTAGAATTCCTTCGCCATTTCTCTGAGCTTGGAGTCGTACTATTTTTGTTTTTAGTCGGGCTTGAATTGGAACCCAAAAAACTTTGGCAACTTAGACTCTCCATCTTTGGCTTAGGCACAGCGCAAATGCTGGCAACGGCCGGTGTAGCTGCAGGCGCTTTGATTCTTTTGGACTGGAGTCCGAGCGAGGCACTTATGGGCGGCCTAGGGCTCGCACTCTCATCCACCGCCATTGGCCTCACCTTAATGCGTGAGCGTAATTTTTTGCCAACAACTGCTGGGCAAGCTGGTTTCTCTGTGCTGCTTTTTCAGGATCTAGCAATTATTCCGATCCTTGCTCTGCTGCCTGTATATGCCCCCTTAAAGGCCCAAGGTGGTGTTGAAAATCCCCATGCATGGATCGTGGCGAGCGTCATCGTAGGAATAATTGTTGGCGGCCGTATTTTACTTCGTCCCGTATTGCGATTTGTCGCCTCAGCCCATCTTCGCGAAACTTTCACGGCCCTCGCTCTATTTTTAGTGCTGGGAATTTCGCTGGTGATGGAAAAGCTGCACCTTTCTATGGGGCTTGGCGCATTTTTAGCTGGAGTGTTGCTGGCTGATTCAGAATATCGCCATGCCCTTGAGACGGACCTTGAACCCTTTCGAGGGCTCCTATTAGGTCTCTTCTTTATGACGGTTGGAATGTCCATCCCCATCGAGGCCGTACTCGCCCAACCTCTTGCGCTGTTTTTAGGGGTAGGGTTTATTCTCGCATTAAAAATAGCTTTGCTGTTGAGCTTAGCCCGAATATTTAAAATACCACGCTCCCAAGCCACATTCTTCTCTTTGGTTCTTTCACAGGTGGGAGAGTTCGCCTTCGTGTTATTCGCAATGGCCAAAGAGTGGGGCTTTCTCTCAAGCGAAAAATCAGGTTTGCTCCTTGCAATTGTTGCTCTCTCAATGGTGAGCACACCCATTCTCCTGTGGGTTTATGATCGCATCACAGCGAGAAAGGAAAAGACCTCAAGCCAATCTCGAGAAGCAGACAAGATTGAAGATGAAAGTCATCCAGTGATTATCGCGGGCTTTGGACGCTTTGGACAGATTATAGGCCGCCTTCTCCACGCCAATGGCATAGGCACCACGGTTCTCGATTACGAGCCCGAGCAAATTGAGCTCCTGAGACGTTTTGGCTTTAAGGTCTATTATGGTGACGCCACTCGACTGGATCTGCTTGAGGCCGCGGGTGCTGCCAAAGCCAAGATTTTGGTTGTCGCCATTGACGATGTCGATGCTTCGATCAAGTTGATCGATCTAGTGCGCGAGCATTTTCCTCACCTCAAAATCGTAGCTCGGGCACGTAATGTTCAACATGTTTATGAACTGATTGATCGCAACGTTTCTGTTTGGGAACGCGAACTCTTTGAAGGATCGCTCAATGCAGGCACAGAGGTTCTTCGTCTTATGGGCTGGACGGCTTTTAGTGCGCAAAAGGCGGCCCACCGATTTCGCGACCACAACATCGCAATGATCATGGACCTCGCACCCCAGCGCAAAAATCAAAAAGAAATGGCCACTCGAGCGCAGGCTGCTCGTGATGATCTGGCGAAAATGATGGCCAAAGAGCACGCAAAACGCGAAGACAGCGAAAGCGCGTGGAATACCCAGTAAGCTTTCAGGCATCCCCATCTATAAAGTTGCGATGCTATGGACATCAACAAAGTGATGTTCTATCGTTTTTAGATCAATAGGGGGAGTTTATGTTCAAACAATTGCTCGTGAGTTGTGGGCTGGTCCTTTTTTGCTTGGATGCTCAGGCTGAGTTAAAGACCGTCCCTTTTGTGGATGTGGCTCGCTATGCAGGTACTTGGTACCAAATTGCACGAAACCCTCTCATTTTTGAAAACGGCTGCGTTTGCTCCCGCCAAATTCTTAGCCCAAATTCCCCAGGCGTGGTGAATGTCTACAATTCCTGCAACAACGAAACACCAACGGGCCCCCTTGGTGAGATTCGTGGGACAGCAACGAGCGACGACTCCATTACGAATGCCAAATTTACTGTGGATTTCGGTCTTCCCAATAAAGGGCAATACTGGATTATTGCCCTAGATTCTGATTATCGATACGCCGTGGTGAGCGAGCCCTCTCTTCGCTCGCTTTATATTCTTTCAAAAACACCCGTTCTTGCACCCGAACTTTTTGATCAGGCCGTCCAAGAGGCCCGCGCTCAAATTGATACTTCCCGTTTGGAAATGACTTTACAGGAGGGCTGTACTTATCCCTCTGCAGATATTCGGGTAGCTCTTCAGGCCCCTAACGATCCCGAACATCCCGGAAGCAAACTCTACTCTTATGGATTTGAACGCCGCAACTTAACTTGTGGGGGACGCGCTGTGAATGTGTTTTTACCGACTCCGCGCGAAGCAAACGAGAATTTCCCCGCTGTGGTTTATGGTCATGGCCAGGCACTGGGCCTTGAGCACTACTCTGCAACCTTTGAGCACCTGGCTAAGAAGGGTGTCGCCGTTGTATTTCCCATGTATGATAAAGGTTTTTTTGATCAAGACTGGACTCGAATGGGCAATGACTTCATAAATCTAACCGACTGTGCAATTCAATCGGTTGATAGCCAGATTGATAAAAATCACATTGTGTTTAGTGGTCATTCAAAGGGAGCTTATGTCGCATCGATAGCAACGGGACTCGCCTCGCGCGAAGGGTCTCCTGTAAAGCCAGATGCGGCGGTGCTCTTTGAAACGGCTGGATTTGACAGTTCAACGGCTCAACAGATCGACGCCTCTGTTGCCCTCACCGTTGTCTTTGGAGAAAGAGACACGGTTGTAAAAAGAGATCTTTCGGAATCGCTCTATTCGACGGCCAAGAGTCATCGAAAACAGTTTATTCTTGTAAAGAGTTATCCTGGAGGCCCCCAGGCCGATCATTATTGGCCTCAAACAAAAGGTGCCTTGTTTGGAGGAGGAAATGAAGGGGCCCTCCACTATTATGGCGCATGGAAGTGGCTTGCCGCGGCTGCATTTGATGCAAAAGAAGGTAACAAAACTGTGAATCGATATTTATACGGTGACCTCGCGACCAACAAAGGCACTGTTGGTCTGGAAGACGAAGTTAAAAGAAATTGGTAGTAGGACAAAGAGACGCCTAGTTTTGGCGAATCAGTAGCCCTGCGAAGCTGATCATAGGAGTCACTTCACCGTCCATCGTGCGGCTTTCTTCATAGATGAGATGATCACCTTGCCGGCGCATGGACATGCGCCAATGTCGAGTGCTGTTTCCATCCGGCATTGAGAAGGCCGTCTGCAAATAATTTCCATCATAAGAACCCACCCTCTGATCGCCAAAAAACAACCCACCATTTTTGTAAGTCATCGTTACTTTATAGAAAACCTCTTCGTGCTTCTCGCAAGATCGATTTCCACTGACAAATGTAAAACTCGAATCCGTCGCAGAAAATACGAGCTGAAACTGCGAGCATTGGGTCATATCTCCGTGAAGAATATAAGTTCCCTTTCCACTCCATGTTCCCGAAAAAGTCTCTGGGCTAGCGAAAGCCTTTCCACATAAAAAAATGAATCCACAAAGAATCGAAACAGTGAAAGATCTCATAATACCCCCTCCAATAACATCCCATAGTTTAACCAATATACGGTTAATGACAACAGGCTCAGTCAGCTCAATTATTTTTTCAACTTTGAAGATCAAAACGGGGCTTGATTACGTCGCAAAAATACCTCTTAGCCTTGTGTTTTAACTTACAAGACTAGACTACTATCATTTCCCCTCGAGGTATTTGAGAAATCTCCTGCGACACTTTCTATAATCCGAAAATAATCTTCACGGCGCGCCAGGACTCGATTTCGAATCTGAGTTCGATAAATAGACCTTTGCGGCTCGCTCGCGTTAAAAAAAATATCTCGGGATTCTTTTGGGCTAAATCCAAGCGATCTCAAATGTGGGTATACCCACATATCGTTGAACAAGCCCCGACGTTGAGCGCTCTTCTCCGTCCAAAGTTTCATCGATTCCCGTGCGAGAGCATCGGCCTGAACTGAATCCATGGTCGAATGCCGCCAGTATTCTGGCGAAAAGCGAAGCTCTTCGAATCCGTATTTTTGTGGGTTTCTCGAGTAATCCGCAAAATCAATGACCTTTTGGTCAAACTCTTCAATGTAGGGCCTGCATCTTAAAGGCCCGATATGCAAATAATCAAAAGTCTCATTTTCCATAAGCCAATCAAATTCTTTGCTCCAGGACTCTTCGGTTTCTCCTGGGAGCCCCGTAATCAACGACCCCGTCAAAATACAATGTTCCCGAGTTTCTTTATCGATGCTAAGAAGAAACTTCTTAATTGCATCTGGAGGGGTTCCCTTTCCTGCGCGCCTCGCCACTTCATAAGTCAAAGACTCAATGCCAAAATAAAGGCCTCGAGCACCTGAGTCGATGAGCATTTTGAAAGTTTCTGGAAACCGGACGGCGACGTCCATTCGCGCATACGAAACCCACTCCATCTTAAATGGCAATGAAGAGATCACCGAGTGCAGCATTTCAACTTTTCCGCGCGAGTCGTTTATACAGTCGTCGGTAAAGTGATAGAAGGTCGTGCCCCAGTTTTCGTAATTATTTAGTAATTCATCCCGAAGCTGCTCTGCACTCTTACGAATTCCACTTTGCTTTGCATAGTTACAGAACTTGCAATTGAATGCACAACCACGGGCAATTTCAATCGGGAGAGCCTCTCCTTTTTGAATCCCCCAATGCATAAGCCATTGATGTGGAGGACAAACTTTGGGCTGATGGTAGGTCCCCATGGTGTCGGCCACTTTTATTCCGTTCTTGATCACATGTGAAATTTCGCCCTTAGACATTAAATCCTCAATCATTTGAGGAAACACTTGGTCCACAACACCAGCCACCACATAATCGATTTCATTGATTTGCCCATAGGGGGGAGCCAAAAACCGGAGCGCTTTTGCGCCGCCCACTATAATTTTGGCTTGAGGCGCCTTTTCACTCAGCAATTGCCTCAATTGCACAAACCAATCCCGAACAAGCTCTGGATCCTCATCAATCATAATCGCCCGGTGGTAGGTATCTGAAAGCTCGTTCTGGGGCACCCCCTTGACCAGATGAGCGTATGCAGCTGGGGGCGTAAAAAATGTCGTTGAGATTCCTACAAAAATTGTGTCTCGATTGACTAAGCGCTCAATCACCTTGAATGGCTTTTCAAACGAGTAAAAGTGATCCAGGACATGGGTCCTTAAGCC
>JAPKGD010000117.1 GCA_026648125.1 Bdellovibrionales bacterium
ATCGTGGTACCTTTCGGGTAAGGGGGGATACGGTTGAGATTTTTCCTCCCTACGAGGAGGACCGGGCCATCCGAGTGGAATTTTTTGGTGATTTTGTGGACCGTCTCAGTTGGGTTGATCCTCTGAGGGGAAAGGTTCTTGAGGATCTTGATCAAGTGGCCATTTATCCCGGCAGCCATTATGTGAATACAGAAGATAAGAATAAGCGGGCAATTGAAACTATCCGCGAAGAGCTCAGAGAGCGACTGAATTATTACCAGAAGGAGATCAAGCCACTGGAAAAGGAGCGGATCGAGCAGCGCACCAGTTATGATCTTGAGATGATTTCAGAGATGGGGACTTGTCCTGGAATTGAAAACTACTCACGGCATTTTACCGGACGTGCTCCTGGAGACCCACCGCCAACGTTATTGGAGTATTTTCCGGATGAGTTTTTAGTCTTTATTGATGAGAGTCATGTGACCGTACCCCAGATTGGTGGGATGTACCGTGGCGACCGAGCCAGAAAAATGACTTTGGTTGAGCATGGCTTTCGACTGCCATCTGCATTGGACAATCGCCCACTTAATTTTGAAGAGTTTGAAAAGTTGATGGATAAGGTTGTCTATGTATCGGCGACCCCAGGGCTTTATGAAATCAAGAAGAGTGAAGGCTTGATTGTTGAACAGATTATTCGACCCACGGGACTTCTTGATCCCGAGGTTGAGGTGCGCCCAGCTAAACATCAAGTGGATGAGCTATTGGGTGAAATTCGGGCAAGAACCTCGAAAAAAGAGCGGGTTTTGGTTACCACTTTGACCAAGCGGACCGCGGAAGATTTGACCGAATATTATGAGAATTTAGGGATCAAAGTAAAATACCTGCACAGCGACATCAACACCGTGGAACGCACAGAAATTATTCGTGACCTTCGGCTGGGAATTTTTGACGTTTTGATTGGTATTAATCTTTTGCGAGAAGGTTTGGATATTCCAGAGGTGTCTTTAGTTGCCATAACGGATGCGGACAAGGAAGGCTTCTTGCGTTCAGAGCGTTCATTGATCCAAACGATTGGACGGGCGGCGAGAAACCTACATGGAAAAGTTATTCTCTTTGCGGATAACATGACTGAGTCGATGAAAAAGGCCATCGCTGAGACCAATCGACGAAGAGAGATCCAAGCAGAACATAACCGAGTACATAATATCACTCCCAAGAGTGTGGAAAAAAAGATCTCCGATTCTTTGAGTGCAATTTATGGATTTGATTTCTCTGCCAATGAGGGAGCCAGCGAAGAGGGACGAGGGCGGAGCCGCTCGGGGCGTACAGCACTCCCCAAGGCGACCGCAGTGGCTGCGGCGGCAAAAGAGAAATTTGAAAAGTACCAGGCCAACCCAAAGGCCCTTAAGAAGGATATTGAGTCCCTCCGAAAAAAGATGAAGAAAGCCTCGCAGAACCTCGAGTTTGAGGATGCGGCCAAGCTTCGTGATGAAATTAAACGACTCGAGGTTTTGGAGCTGGGGCTTTCGCGCGTAGATGCAGTGACAGAGGCCCTTGATGCGGCCCTCCAAAAGCTTGATTAGGACTTAATCTTCGAGTGTGATCCCGTCATCTGGAACTTCTTCAAGAATGTCGTCGGAGAAATCCCCTTCCGTCTTGCCGGGCTTTTTTACTTTTGCCTTAGGTGGAGTCTTTTTCGTGGGTTCTTTGGCTTTTACAGGCGCCTCGCCCTGGCTTTGCGGCACTCGAGAGGGCTCGGAGGAAGTAGAATCCTCCGGCGTTCCCTTAGTATCAGGAGTGGTTAGGTTTTCAGGCGGCTTAGCCACGGCAGGTTGTCGCTCAGAAAAATAAGTTGTGTAAGTTCGCTTTTCCAGTCGGCGAAAGGCCTCTAAGCGAACCTCTGAGCCGAGGAGCTCTTTGACTCTCGAAAGCGTTTCATTCTCCAGCTCATCCATTTTTCTCAATCCGTCGTTAACATAGTCAGGGTGGATCGTTTCTTTCTTCTCAAGCAACGTCGAGACAAGAGTATTGACCATAGAGAGGGCCTGTATAGTGGTCTCCTCATTTACACGCCATTGCTTAAGGAAGTATGTGGAGGCGGTCTTTAACCATTCCTTTTGAAATTCTGGATCGAGGTAGTTAGTTACGAAATTTTCCGTATAGATGACAGAGTTAGCGTAAGTATCTCGGAGTTCTGGATCTTGCGGAGGATTAAATTTTCTACGTTCCAGATCCTCTTGGCGCAACCGTGCTTCTTCTTCGGCTGCGGTCTTCATAGGATTGGCATCCTCACTAATTCTTTGATAGGCCCATTGGCTGCCAAAAAGCAATAGGGCTCCGGCCATGAGGCCTTGAGTTAACCAAGCCACGCGTTCTGTGCGGCGGCGGGCTTTGGCTCTGGCCGCAGCGGAGAGATCTTCTTGGGAGTGATGAGTCATGGCCATCGTCATGGAGCGCTCTTCGAGGGCACCGAGGATTTTGGGCTCTACCGTTTCCGCCACCTTTCGCCAATCGCTAGCCCCAGCCACTCGCACGATGTCTTGTTCAATCGCTTTTAATATGGAGCGTCCGATTCGTTCACGATCCTGAATGATCTCCTCAAAGGCGGCCTGTCTCTCCTTTTTAATCCGATCCATCTCTTCGAGTCGAATTTGGTTGAGCTCGTCCTCTTGCGTCTTTCGACGTCGGGCGATTTCTGTATCGAGAAGACCTTTTTGCTCGGCCAACTGGGATTCCACGTTCTGACGCAATTCAAGCATTCGATTTTCTTCATTCTGCTTTTCAAGCGCAATTCTTCCTCGAAGGGCTTCTAGCTCCTTGATGTTTGCACTCAGCTCGGCCTTGGTTGAAGTCAGAGTTGAGATTTCTTCGCGAGCTTCAGTTAGAACGGGGTGGATGTGCTCATAATCCCGCCTCGCTGTTTGGGCTTGTTCTTCTAGGTCTCTTAATTGGTCTTGGTTGTCTCGAACCAGAGACTTCAGGCGATCGAGTTCGCTGGTCACGGCACTCAAATCGCCCTCAGCCTCTTCTTTTTTGCTTTCAAATTCATCGATTTGCTTTTGGATTTCTGCGTCGGCTTTCTCTAACTTTTCTTGATATCGTTTGAGAGTCGCATTGAATTCTTCTTCGGCCTCCTTTTGGCGGAGGACTTGGCTTTTTTCAAAGCGCTCACGCTTTTCTGATAATTCAGCCTCGACGCGTGCCTTTTCGGCGGAGATCGCGCTTTGCTTTTCAGCGATCTCAGAATCTAGAGCTGCAAGCTTCTCTTTTGTTTCCTTATCGAGTCGGGACCTTTCCTCTTCAAGATGAGCGAGCTTTTCTTTGATTTCAGATTCGATTCGAGATTTTTCGCGATCAAGCTCAAAAAGGCTTTCACGAACCTTAGTTTCAGTTTCGTCAACTTTCAATTTTTGAAGCCGTTCAAATTCTGAATGCTTTTGCTGGGCCAGGAGCGTGAGCTCCTTTTGCTTGGTTTCAAAGTAGGCGGCCGCTTCCTTTTCGCTGAGTGCCTTTTCGTGGGCGAGTTCCTGCTCAAATATGGCCCTCTTCTTTTCAAGAATGCGCTTTTGCTCGTTTACCTCTTCTTTGATTCGATCCACTTCAGATTGAAGGTGTCCAATCTGGATATTCAATTCTGTTTCTTGACGTTTTTTTTCTAGTCGAAGTTCATTAATCTCTTGTTCCGCATCAGCTAGGATCTTATCTCGTTCTCGCTCAGCATTGCCTTGCGCCTCTTTAAGAAGGCTCTCCATCGATTTTAGAGTTTCACTCTTTGTGAGCTCCAAAAATTCTTTAGCATGTCGCTCGCCTTCGAGCTTTGCTTCTTCAATAAGGTGACTGGCCTCGCGTTCGGCGCGAGCACGAATCTCTTTGGCTTTTTGTTGAGCTTGAATTTCAAGATGAGAAATCTTTTCTTTGGCTTCATTGAGTAGGAGCTCTCGATCGGCCTCGTCCCGCTGGCGAAGGAGGTCGATTTGCTCCTCGGCTTCTGAGATCATTCGGACTCGATATTCGTCGGCTTGCTTACGTACTTCAGCGGCTCGATCGTGTACGGCTTGAACGGCAACTTTTGCCTCTTCTTCTGCGGCGCTAACGAGCTTGCTTGCGGCCGCTCGCGTCTCGTCGAGCATCCTTTGGCCTTTTTCCTTAGCCTTAGTCAGCACCGCCTCACGGTTTGCGACCATGTTGGCTTCCATAGCCTTTGAACGGTCCTCGGCCATTTTGACGATATTGTCGTGCACTTCTTTGCCGAGTTTTACCAACCGTTGGGCTTCTGCGTGCGCACCATGAATGAGGTTGAGAAGAGCATCTCTTTCGTTGGCGGGGAGTGAAGACTCATTGACGATTTTTTCACCGAATGCTCGTTCAACGGCCTGAAACGTCATCTCGATGGTGGTGTTACCGAGGCGGACTCGGTCGGTAGGATCAATAGGAGTTAGGCGTTTGGCCTCGAGGCGGGTCCCGTTGACATAGGTTCCATTGGCGGAACCCTGATCTTCAATCCAGACCTTGCCAGTTTTGTTCTTTACAAGAATATGTGCACGGCTGACGTTGCTATCGCTAAAACCGATTGCAGACTCCAAAGAACGGCCCACCGTGAATGGGTTTTCATCCACGACTCTTTGAATGATGCCATCATCCGTCTGAATTGTGACCAGCAAACAACTCAGAGGTTTGGCCATGCCGATACCTCCGTCAGTTTATGAGACCTTTGGCTTCTTTAGGTTATCCATGTCCCTCGAGCGTGAATTTTTAGCGATTTCTAAATTTAATGCTTCTTCTGCAAGAGCCGCGATTGGGTCACGATTCTCGTCGAAGGGCTTGTCATCTCGAGGGTACTCGTTGTTGTCTGCTCGGTACCACAGGAGATCGAGTGATGTTTCAAAGCGATCAACCATCGATGTGTAAACTCGCTCAGGGTTAAAGATCACGTTCCAGATATGAAGGGCGAGTGAGAAGCCAATTCCCACAATTGATGAAGCCATGGCGTACGCAATTTCATGAAGAAATGCGTCCATAATGTTCTTTGTGGTTTCAAGATCAGCCACATTCATGCCAGCGAGGGATCCTAGTCCACCTTTAATACCCAAGAAGGTTCCCAAAATACCAGCAACAACAAATAGCCCCGGGAGGATTCCCAAGAGGTCATTGAGGGCGGGAATTGGAATGATTCCAAAAACTCTATTGAAGCAGGGATTGTGGTGCAAAGTGGCTCGAGTAATGTGGAAGAGTTTTGGGGTATCGTCCGTCCACTTAAGGAACTTCAGTTGCTTGAGGAGATCCTTAACCAACCATGCCGCCCCTGGCTTGATAAGAAATATTCGATCGGATAAGGCCATCACACCATCTCGGCGTCGGCGGTTCATGCGATCTCGGACTTCAAATGATTCATAGAAAGTTCTCTCCAGCATATTCTTTGCCAGCTGGTAGAAGGAAGAGCGGGGAGCCTTTCCGGGGGTCTCCGATTCGACAAACCGGTTGACCCGAGTTTCAAACTCTCTGGCGAACCACTCATGCCGACGGACGGTGAAATATATTAAAAAGCGAAAGAAGGCTGCGAAGAGAAAGACGCAAGCCATTCCGTAGGGCAGCAAAAATATGAACCAGTGAATGAGCTGGTTAATTGTATTTACGTCTTGCATAAAAATCCCCTTTATTTCTTTCCATCCATACTAAAGCGAATGATTACTCGTTGCGCCTTTTTACAGTCGTTTACTTTACAAAACTCTTGGGCCGATGCCGTATTACGGTTCGATTTGAAGACTTCTAGAAAACTTCGTCCAGAAACCTTCATCAAAGGTAAAAGGTCCTTTTGATGGTCAAAGGCCATTGTTTTCTCGTCTAATATATAGTTGAAGATCGACTTTGCTCTTCGATAGCTGAGGTCCATGTTGTATTTGAGAGCTTCCCGGTCGGAAGGCTTGGCTGAATTGGGATCGACAAATTTACCTCGATAAATGGGCGAGGCAAAACCAATCACTTCAACAGCTGAAATTTGTTTAGCGATCTTTTCATTGCCAAATAGAGATTTGGAGTAGACGGGAATGGCCTTCTCGATAATGTCTTTCATCTCGGGCTTGAGATTGGCCGAGTCGAGTTCAAAATAATGGTCACCAAAGTCGATCAAGACGTCGCCGGTATTCATATCGATTTCGGCCTTAATCCCATTTGCCGCAAAACCCTTTTTGATTTCGCGGGCGATTTGCTTTCGCGCATCGATTTCTGATTTAGCTTTCGCGAGTTCGCCAGATAGGCCCGCCACCTTACCCTTAAGGGCTTCAGCTTCGCCTTGCTTTTTGGCCAGCAATCC
>JAPKGD010000118.1 GCA_026648125.1 Bdellovibrionales bacterium
TTGGGGATGAGGGCCATGGTTAGGGGGTAGGTTTTTGCTTCGTTGGTTTGATTATTCTTATCGAAAGTTACAACCAAGTCTGGTCGACGGGTCTTTGAGCTGTTTGAGTCTTTGACTTCAATTCGAACTGGGAGGACCTCGCCTTGTTTGATCTCCTTCTTCTCAAGTCCCTTAATGACCAAAGAGGGTTGGGATTCCGGAAAATTAACTGTAAAAGCAAAATTTTTGACACGATTTCTTCGCTCATTTGAGAAAATTTCGCGAGCGCGTGCTGTGGAATTGGCGTCAACAACAAATTCGATTTTGACTTCCAAAGATTGGCGAGAAAGTCCATTTGGAATCGTTCCGACGTCAGGAGCCCATGTCAAAGTCCACGTTCCATCATTGGTCTTTCCGTCAACAAAAGTTGCTCCGGCGGGGAGGCCGTGAACCTGGAGCCGGTAAGAAGCTCCTGGTACGAAAACGCGACTATGAATTTTATAGGTAGTGGTTTTTCCTTCGTAAAAATCCAATTGGCGAAAACCTTCGCGGCCCTCCACTTGAATATCAAAGAGTACGCCATCGAAATTTTGGTCGGCGGGCTTATATTGAGCGGGCGGTACGTCTTCCTTTAACTCGGGGTAATTTGCGAGAGGGTCGGAGTTTCGATTAAAAGGATCGCCACAGGCCACGAGATTGAGTGCGGCCAGCAAAATCCCTGTTCTCTTCATCCATTGAGATGCTTTCATATCTCTCTCCTCTCCTTAACCCACGCGCCTGAGCACGAAGGGGTAGGATACTTTAACGTTGACTCCGCCATAGGGCTTAGGAAAGCCCCAACTCTTGAGTCGGTTCACAATACAAGACTCTACAGACGACGATTTGAGACTGGATTGGCTGATACGAGCTGAGCTGACTCGGCCGGAGCAGCCAATGACAAAGTTGATCCCCACACGGCCAGCAAGTTTTGGTTGCACCTGTAAGCCCTTTTCATAGCAGTAGATGACCTCACCAAGATGGCGCTGAATGACGGCTGCAATCTGATCCTTATCGAGGCCGCCTTCGATCAAAGCTTCATCTTCGAGAGGGAGAAAATAGCCGGAAGATCCTCCGACCATTGACATGGTTCCATACCCGGGACGTCCCCCACCTTTACCGCGGGTCGCATAACCTTGACCCGCTCCAAAACCGCCAGTTCCAACGCTCGAGGATACGAGCCCCTTGCCGTGTACGGCCCGTTCAAAGCCACCCGCCCCTTGGCTTCCGATGTCTTTGAGGCTTGTGCCTAAAGATGCGTTTTTAGCGTTGGGGTTAAATCCGGCGCTACCTTTTTTGCCATTTGCCATACCGCCGAGGGCACCGAGGGCGCCCACTTTGCTGAGATTGACTTGAGTTCGAATTTTAGTGGTCTTCTTTGCGGAGACAAAGGTCTTTGTTTTGGGCTTAACTGTTCGATTCGAGACGCGCGCCTTATAGGTCTGCTTTACAATTTTCTTTTCAGTGGCCTTCACAGTCGGAGGAATGAGATCCTTTTGGTGAAAGACTGTGACAACTTGAGGTGTTTTCGTCTCCATTCGGCCAATAAAAAAGCTGCCGATGAGGAGGAGAAGGGCGAGAACTCCATGAGTTATAGCGGTCCATTTGGAGATCGCCTTAATTTCTTCGGGATTGTCGTTTTGAAGGCTGACTAAGCTTACGGTCTCGCCGACTTCTTTGACCATACGGATTTGGCCTCTTCGGGCTATCGATATGGCTTGTTTTTCGAGGGAGCGGCGATTTGTCTCGGCAAGAATTTCGTAGGGAAAGCTAAAATCATTGAGTTCGGATTTGCTGCTTACAAAGTCCACTCGGCCTGTATCAAGGTTGAGATAGACAATGAGTTGATCCTGTTGCCAGTTGATCGTGCGGACCACTTGGCCTTCGGTATTTTCAATAACTAGTGAGCTCTGTGCCATTTGGTTACTCCTACTCATCTTTGGGTCACCGATTTTCGCAGTCGATCTTTAAACTCACGACGTGGTTCGATGAGATCGATGAGAGATTTTTCCTTTTCGACAGTGGCAAGTGCTTCTCCAGCAGATTGGTACATGCCACCCACCTCGGTCCCGTTAAAGCGAATGTCTGTGCTCCGTGACGCCGCTTTCTTTGAAGTCGAGGTTTTCTCTTCGGCCCCAACAGAAATGCCAAGAGCCAGAGTGATGAAAATCATCAAAGCTTTCATTGGTTCACCTCTTTGCGCAATTTCGTGATACGTCCATCGAGATAGACCACCATCGTGGCTTCTCCACGTTGTTCTGCGATTCGTTTTAAGTCCATCAGTTCGCTTAAGTTAAAGGGTCTTTTCTGTACTCGGCGGCGGGCTTGGGCCAGGTCTCGAGCTGTGGGTCGCTCTTGAGCTTGATTTACGATCTTTTCAATTTGACGACGATTTCCCGCGCTGCTGATTTTAGCAAGAGCAAGGAGCTGTCCTTTAATAAGAGTCCGCACGGCACCAGTGGATTCGGAATGTGCTTGGGCTAGGGCAGGTATTATCTTGTCTTTTTGCCAGAAGTCAGCCAGGGTTTGCTCGGCCGTCGTCGCTCGCTTCTGAAATTCAGCTGCTTTTGAATTCAAGAGAGCTTGGTACTTATCTCGGTCTGCTCCTTTAAGTCCACGTGGGATGGGGAGCTTTTTGATTTCGGTAAAAAGCCGATTGTTTTCACGAGCCATAGAATTGAGGACCAACATCTGGCCAAGACCATCCTGATTGCGAACGGCATTTTGCCCTAATTCGTCGAGTTGGTTAAGTAGGTCAAGTCGGCGCCGAAGTGAATTTTGCATTAGGACTTCAGATCTTGCGATAAGAGCGTGCTGGGAGATTTTTCTGTCGAGGCCCTTCCAAGTGACCAAAAAGTCCCTTTGGCGAAAGAGCTCGAGAAGTGGAGAAGCGCCTAGCTTGCTGGAGGAAAGGATGGATTTGGCCTGGCGCTCATCAGGCTGTTCGGCATAGATCTCGATGACTAAAGAGGAAAGTAGAGAGGGGTTCTTTTGCAGCTCGGACTTGTACTCTCTGAGAGTTCTCCATGGTTTGGGGGAAAGGCGAACGAGCGTGGCGCGAATGCCTTGCGCCTGCTTTTGATTTTGAGTTAATCGCAAGGCCGCTCGATATTCCTTGCTAGGGTCCTGGCCCGCGAGTTCCTGAAGGAGTGCAATTCGTAGATGCCGATCGACAGGGCTGAGTTTGGGCAAGGTCATGGTGCGAGTGAGGCGAAGTGCCTCAGCAAAGTCGAGATTTAGATCTGCCGCCCAGACGAGTTGGGTCAGGGCATACTCTTTGTCATCTCGAGAAAGACCCTTAAGACTTAAAAGTTGAGAAGCCGCGCTTTTAACCCCCGAGACGTCCTGCATGCGTTCACTTAATGCGATTCGATTTTTGAATATAATAGTTTTCTGCTTTTGTGAGGCGTTCTTGAGGTCGAGATTCTTGAGGCGCTCTTGCTCTTGCTTGAGATCCGAAGAAGATGATTTTTTAGAGCTTAGCACGGCCGCAGCGAGTTCTATGGCGGCTTGGCCCTGATGTCCGAGGTATTCGCCTCTTCGGCTCTTTAAAATCTGGGCAAACTGTCCACTAAGATCAAAAATTTGTTGATGGTCACGGCTTTGACTTAAGATGTCCAAGCTCAAATCTGCGGCCTTGATTTTTAACTCCAAATTGGTGAATCGAGAATCCCTAACGATGTCTTTAAATTGCTCTAAAGCACTTTTGAATTGTCCAAGCTCCATTGTGACGTGGGCTCTTTGGTAGCGGACAAGTTGGACCTGTGAGCCATTTGCGTTGAGCTCTAAATAGGTGTCGTAAGCTTTGAGTTGAGCCTGCTTGTTTTTGCTGAGTTCTGCGGCTTCAATTTGCTTTAGGAGTGAAGCCTCGAGGAGTTGCTGATCCACTTTACCTTTTTGTTCAACTATCAGGCGAGCCGTTTCGGCATAAAGGAGAGTGGCTTCATTGGGCAGTTTGAGCTGATCGGCAACTGTGGCTGCCTTATAGAACATTTGGGGGTCTTGGTTAAAGGCCTTTAAATAGTGTTGGTAGGCTGCAAAGCAAGAACGGGAGGGAGAGTCTTTTTCGACCCGATTCCATGTTGTCACAAAGTTTTTGAGGCGCCTGGAGAGCTCGTCACACTTGTCTCCCTCACAGCCCTTTTTTCTCCAGAGCTCTGTCGCCTTTTGGTATTCTGTGAGCGCGAGGTCCCGGCGGCCCATATCCCATTTGAGTTGTGCCACTCGGATCTGAGTTTCAAGAGAGTCGCTGGGGCTGGGATCCCCTTCTTCATTGTAAGCGGCCCAAGCAAGTGTCGCAGAATATTTCTTACCGAGGCGTTCAAGTTCGTTCGCCAAGTTGTATAGATTTTCTTTGCGCAATTTTTCTGGAGAGAGAGAAAGTAGAAGGTCGATTTCCTTTTGACTGACGTTTCCTCGCGCTAAAAAGGTGACAAGGTCTCGGGTGACGTCGTCATGAAAAGATTGATCAAATTCAACTTGGGTGCCCTGTTGCTGAGTTAAAAGTTCTGGGGTGTTGAGAAGGTGGATAAGAGTGGCGGTGGCCTCTTTGATTTTGCCCTGATTTAAGCGAGACCAGGCGAGGCGGTAGGTGAGAAAACCAGGGGTGGGGGCATTTTTATATGTGAGCGAGATTTTGAAATGATTCTCTGCAGTTTTAAATTCGGCTTTACGAAAGAGAATTTCACCGAGGTTGGCGTGGGCACGAGAGAGAACCTCTGAGTCAAATTTCTTAGAGTCCGTGGCAGCCCTTAAGGTCTTAATGGCCTGTGCTGAATTGCCCAAGGTGCTTTGCAAATGGGCCATTTGTAAAAGCACTTCGCCCTGACGGTCGACGCGTAGCTTTGCAAAAACCTGATTGTAGGTCTTAAGGGCGTCGATGCGGTCTTGTTTGCCGTCGTCACAGCTGTCGCATTTAGTATCCATTTTGGTGATCATTTTTAACCGGGCTCGATCAGCAAGAAGATCGGCGAGACGTAACATAATAGATGGTCGTTCGGATGAGTTTTTGGGGAGTTCGCGAAGGGCACCTGTGAGCTTGCCGATGATGAGATCGTGGGTTCCCACATCCATCCGCTCGGCCTGGGTGGATGCCGACAGCATCAACGCCAAAGCTATTAGGATTTGTTTTCTATACCACTTCACGTACAACCTCATTCAATGACCAACCCACCTCTTATCGCGAATGCTAAAAGATCGGGTTCGCCTCAATAGGAAGGCAATTGGCAAGCCTGGTGCCAGATAAGTGCTCGCAGTTTCAGGGGTTTACGTGGTCTTCTTAGAAAGAACTTTACATGAGTGCCGCAATTTGGCGTCCAGTTAGGGTACCTGGTTGTTTTTTGGCCCGCTCCGCGGCAATAGTGAGGGAGCGAAAGATCTACTTTTCGATTCTTTCCACAGCGAATTTGAACTCGCTAAAACCCACACGGGATCCAGCCACTATGATCGGATTGAGGGTCGAGAATTCCACGTCTTGATCAGCCACGATCACGAGGCTCTCTGCCGCCGGCGCATTCGCGGCCTTCAAGTCTTTATGGAGTTGATCCAAAATGCCGCCCAGTTGGCTTTGACTTACAATGCGATTGTTGACTTCGAAACGACCCTTTACCAGTTTTACTACCGCTGTTTTATAGGTCGCCTGAGCTTCGCTGGCTTTGGGTAATTTGACAGAATCTGCAGTAAAGTCGCTTTGCTCCGCAGCTGAGTTCATCATCAAGAAGATAACGAGGATTGAAAATGCATCCACAAGAGATGTGAGCATAAGGCTCGCGTGGGTGTTACGACTTCGCTTCATGCTACTTGGGCGCAACGCCGATTGAGAGGCGAGGGGAGAGTGCAACACTTTATTTTTTAAAAAGCTTGTTTGCGCCATAATCTCTCACTTTATAAGGGTGCAATTCCAACCTGACTCACTTCACCCTTTTTAACCGAATCCATCAGCTTTATTAAGTCGGCATATCGAGATTGAGCCGCGGGTAGAATCAATGCGGTTTGAAGAGGCGCTGAGCAGCCGCTTGGGGTGCCGCGAGGGCGTCCAGCGCAACGCGCGGCTGGCGGCCAGTACCGCGAAGCGCACCAGCATGCGTTTGCCTTCCAGCGTGTAGCTGGGGCAGCGGGTCGCGGCCAGCAGCGCGATCATCCAGTCGGCGTAGTACGTCGCGTTGAGCAGCTTGCGGACGTCGGTGCCGGCGGGCCAGTGCTTCTGCACCCATTCGGCGTAGGCCTGGTCGCGGCAGCGCTTGGCGATCCACTTCGAATCGATGGTAT
>JAPKGD010000119.1 GCA_026648125.1 Bdellovibrionales bacterium
TCACGATAATTATGCGCCCACCGGGTTTACAAACACGTCTCATCTCATTTGCAAATATAACCGCATCACCGACCACGGTCGAAACGTGCATGGCCATCACGCAATCAAAAGTATTTTCGAGAAAAGTCATCTCTTCAGCGTTCATAACTTCAAGGGCTTTAACGTTAGTTAAGCCCTCTTCCTCGACGGCCTTTTTTGCGCGATCGAGCATCTTTGATGACAGATCAATGCCCGTGACTTTTACATGATCCGGATAAAACGGGAGCGATAGGCCTGTTCCAACTCCAACCTCAAGAACTTCTTCGCCCGGCTTTAAATCAGCGACTTCGATCGCTTTCATTCGGCCTGGATTCATGAGTTTACCAAAATACCAATTATATATTCTTGCGTAGCGCTGATACGCGCTTAAAAAATTTGGGTCTCGCATAGGGACATCACCTTAGTGCGTGAACTACTGGTTTGGCTAGTGCTGCGATTTGGGCCATAAACTAATTTCGAGCCATAAGACTTGTGTCTTTCTTGCATCAATACGGCGCAAGTAACGGGAGAGATAAGTTAGCTGTCCACTAGGACCTACTTGAAAATTCTGCTCAATTGCATTGGATGAATCGCGCAAATTAACCACGAGTCGATCGCCAAAATCAAAAGCATCAATGTTCGACCACTCCTGATCAGCCCATTTTGCGGTATGAAAAAGCCGATATTGTTTAAAAATCTCGCTCTTGTGTATAAGTTCGGGGGCAGCCCTTGGCGTGCTGATTCTTAAAGGACCTCTTCGGTGGACGTCCGTCAAAACCTGGGACGCCTCATCTGGTCTAAGCGGCTCGAACGTCCACCCTTTACAAATCCCCCAGCTTGATACTCTGCGGCATTGCCAGCCCCGAGACTGGTACCTTTTAAATTCACTCTCACTCTCTGTACTGTTCAAAGGAATCTGAACTTCGGTCCACCCGCTTGCCACTTCAATCTGAGGCGATAACGAGTAAGTGCCAGCAAGATTTGACAGATCCGCATGAGCCATTTGAAAAAGCCCGAAAATCGTAGCCCACAAAATCATTTTCGCACGCCCCCTTGGTACCCTAGTTTTCAATGTCTAATGTCGCCAAATCCAATCCCATTGGGACACCCCAATTTTTCATTTTGAAAATTTGCCAAATCTACCAGCGAGTTTGAAGTTCGTGGCGGGCTGGGACTAGCCTTATCCAAAGTTTGTTTAAAACGGGGATTTTATGTTTAAGAGTCTATTTGCTTTTCTCATCGCATTTAACAGCATGCATTTTGCGTCGGCCTTTGAAAGCGGTCGACTTCGACCCGCCCCCAAATCCGCGCCTCACTCTGCCCTCGTTAAGAGCATTGATGGCAAATGGAATGACAATAATATCTCGACAGGCACGACTCGTGTGAGCGCAGTTCAGTTCAATTCTTCTGTGCCGCAGACTTCAAGCGGATGGCTCTCATTTTCTGAGGAGCTCTTTTTAGACCAACTCGACTATTATGCCGAACAAAAGCCATCGCCGCGACCAAAGATTGAAACCGTTCTTCATAAATTTTCAGCACAAGACGTTGAAGCCATGGCTCGAGCCGTGGCCGATGGAAATGCATTTGATATCTCCAATCCCGAAAATACGCGGCCCCTTTCTAGACAGATTTGGGCCATGGTGCGAAGTCTTGGCGACCTCCAGAAACTCTATGTAACCCACACTCAAGCGAAGCTCATTGAATCGAGCAGCGAGGAACTTCGCCTTGTTCAAAGTTTTTCTGTGGTAAACCGTAAGTCCGGTGATTCGATGGTTATCTTCGTTATCGAAGGAACGATGTAATCAAATTCATTTCAGGCGCTTATTATCAGATTTTAATGTTAGCTTCCTTAAAAGAGAAAGGCGCGGACACTGTCCACGCCTTTCAAAAACATGAGCGAGTTTAAGATTTATCTCGAAAGATAAACCGTAATGGATTCAATAAACTGGGCTCCACGCACTTCCAGTTGTAACCTTTCAATATCCCGACCGATGGCCTTATAACCCCTGACACTTAGAGTGTTCAAATAGCCAACAATGGGTGTCTGGTCCTCTGGCCAGCCATTAATGAGTAGCCTGAGATCAGCATAGCGTCCTGTGCTTCGCACTCGGACCTCAACCCGATCTACATAATATCCCCAGTAGCTGTTATCGAGAGCCATCATCTGTCGCAACGGCAAGGTCTCATCCATAACCGTTCGATTGAGATGAATTGTCACAGGCTGCGAATACCCTGGCCATGGACGTGGATCTGGCTGGTACGGTGGAGGTGCCGGCGGCCGATAAGGTGGCGGGCGATGAGGCGGAGGTGGTGGCCGGCGTGGTGGACGATAACGATCCGGAGGTGGTGCTGGTGGACGATAACGGTCCGGTGGTGGCACCGGTGGACGATAACGTTCCGGTGGTGGTGCTGGTGGACGATAGCGATCCGGAGGTGGTGCTGGTGGACGATAGCGATCCGGTGGTGGCTCTGGTGGACGATGCCGGTCCGGTGGGCCTGGTGGACGTCCACCCGGTTGTGCATATGTATCAACGGATACAGCGGTGAATCCGATGAGCGTTAACAATAACGCTAAGATATTTTTAGCTTTCAAGAGTATCCCCCCTCTTTCTTCAGTTTGTCTGGTCAAATCGACACCAAGTCGTGACGTAACTTTGCTCAGAGCAAGTTGCGCGCCATAAATCCTAATTCTCCTTTTCCTGCGAACACACGTTATATTCCTTTCAAAGATTCCGACGCGAAGCAAAACGACACCGATGAATTGTCCTTGGTGCAAAATCACACCGCCACTTCCATCAATGAGTCCACTCTGCTACAGAATTGGGACTCACCTGGGAGGGGAAAATGGCAGAGGGAACGGTGGGCGCTTATGACGCCGTCGTCGTCGGTGCGGGACACAACGGCTTGGTCACGGCGGCCTATTTAGCCAAAAATGGTCTGAAAGTTGCGGTGTTTGAAGCACGGCATGTTGTGGGCGGCTGCGCGGTCACCGAAGAGCTATGGCCCGGATTTAAAATCTCCCGATTATCTTATGTAAATAGTTTGTTTCGCCCTGACATAGTTCGAGAGCTCAATCTGCACAAATATGGATTCGAAATGTTGCCGAGAGACCCCTCGAGCTTTACTCCCTTTTTAGATGGGCGCTCGCTCCTTCTTGGACCGGACAAAGAGCTTTGTCGCCGAGAGATCAGCAAGTTTTCTAAGAAAGATGCAGAAGCCTATCCGAAGTACGAAGAGCTCCTGACTGAAATCAGTGAAGTTTTAGAACCGATGATGGAAATGATACCGCCCAACCCAGGTAAGATTACATTCTCAGATCTTACGACCTATGGCGGATTCTTGCTCCGTAACCGCTCCAAAATTAAACACCAATGGTCCGAGATCATGCGACTCATGACCGGAAGTGCTACTGATCTTTTGAATGAATGGTTTGAGAGTGAAGAGCTAAAGACCACCTTGGCTACAGACGCAGTCATAGGCGCCAATGCAAGTCCTTCCATGCCGGGTACGGCCTACATCTTGTTTCACCACGTGATGGGCGAGTGTAATGGCGTCCGCGGAGTTTGGGGCTATATGCGCGGAGGAATGGGTGCGATATCGAATGCCCTTGCCGACTCGTGCCGGGCAATGGGCGTCGACATTTTTACATCGACACCTGTTCAGCACATTATGGTGAAAGACGGTAAGGCCACCGGAATCGTGGCGGGCGGAGGTCGGGAGTACACCGCAAAGATTGTTGTTTCTGGGGCGGACCCCAATGTCACTTTCAATAAGTTGATGGATGAGAAGGATTTGCCCGGCGATTTTGTAAAGCAAGTTCGTCGCATCAATTACGACAGTGCTTCTGTTAAAATTAATTTGGCACTTTCAGAACTCCCCGATTTTAAGGCCGCTCCCGGCAAGCAAGTGGCCCCTCATCACCGCGGAACAATTCATATCTGCCCAGACATGCAATACATTGAAGAAGCCTATGCCGACTCAGTTCGTGGCGCACCCTCGCAAAACCCAATCCTCGAGTGCACCATTCCATCGGCGGTAGATCCCACCATTGCGCCCCCTGGAAAACACGTCATGAATATCTTTACTCAATATGGGCCCTACCAATTGAGAAATGGAACGTCTTGGGAGCAAGAAAAGGATGCTTACCTTAAGCGCTGTATTGATATCTTGTCTGAATATGCGCCCAATATCAAAGGCGCCATTCTCCACCAAGAAATCCTGACCCCAGTCGACCTCGAAAAGGAATTCAACCTCACCGGTGGAAATCTCTTTCATGGCCGCATGACCTTAGACCAAATGTTCAACATGAGACCGGTTCCGGGTTATGCCGACTATCGTTCTCCAGTGAAGGGGCTATACCAGTGCGCCAGTGGCACCCACCCCGGGGGCGGAGTTATGGGCACTTCGGGACTCAATGCTTCGAAAGTAATTTTAAAGGATTACGCTCGCATTTAATTCGGCATTAACCCCCAAAAGGTACCTAGTACCTTTTGGGGGTCCTAATCTACTTTTTCCCACCCGCTCGCTTCGCTTTGCCTTTAACTTCAGCCGGAGCCGGCACGGGCTCTGGCTTTGGCACCAAGGTATTTTCACAAGAAAATGAGGGTATGCGATCAGCCTTAATAAATCGTCGCCAATCCCTCGTTTCGGGTTTGCCCTGAGAAAAGCTAAATTGCTCTTCAAAACTGTGAATTGAAAACTGAAATGGGGTTACGATTTCCATCATCGGCACCACGTAGTTGGCGATGGTCGACCGATAGGCCAGATTTCCAAATACAGTATCGATGGCAAGAGCGTATCCTTCTCCTCCGTTGATCGGAGTCACAATAGGCTCTCGCACGTCGAGACGGATAAATCGCGAATTGCGATGTTGGTTTAGGACTCGTTTAAACTGGGCAAGGTTCTCAATTTTGTAATCTACGCCATCAATGTTGACCGAAACCAATATGGATCCCCCGTCGGGAATTCTCATCGAGCCAAAAGTCGTTTCCGCGGTGTTAAGTCTGCCTGCCATATAGACCTTGGACTGAAGCCCCCCGTCGATTTGCCACATCTCAACATCTCCATAGCTTCTAAAAATAAGTCCGGAGAGATACACAAAATCCATATCATTGCGCATTTTCTCAAAACCAGAATCCCTCACAGGAACTTCAATCTTCAATAATTCCTTGTTGCGCACAATTTCAAAGATAAGAGTTGGGCCCGCAATCTGTAAACGGCGTCGGAGCTCGTGCACACTCGGAGGCATTGGCACACCCCCCACCGACACGATTTGATCTCCTGGCTTTAACCCTGTGTGCGGAGAGGCATCGTGAACTCGTAGGGTTTTATTAAAATATTTGAAAAAATCCGGATAGGCTTTGTTTATCACGTCATAGGCTCCAATGACCTGGAGCTCTCCCACCGGCATCGTTCCCCAACGAACATCCATTGATCGGGGTTTGGCGACAGAAGGGTCACGTCGCCATGCTTTGTACTCTTCAATCACATCACCGATTGGAATAGCCATGCCTACGTTATCGGCATCGACTGCCGCAATTTTCATGGTGTTGATGCCAATCACTTCAAGTGTTTCAAGATCAATCAGGGGCCCGCCTGAGTTGCCCGGATTAATTGGAGTCTGAGTTTGAATAAAAACTCCCGACGCCACGTCTCGATAAACGCCATTGATTTGACCAAACGTTGTGATCGCATTGCTATCAAGAGGATTTCCTTGGGCAAGCACGTGGCGACCAGCCAAATGCTGGTGGTTGGCTGCAAAATTATAAAAGGGAGATTGAGGAGAAGGTAAAATGGCGGGAGCCACAGTTCCTTTCACCCGGTCCAAATCTGCCATTTTAAATTCGAGCACAGCAAAGTCGCGAATCTGACTTTCATAGACAACTTTGGCATTTATAACTTCAGGAATCTCAGTGTCTGTTGTGAACTCAATCGCGACCGATCGAACTTCACTGCTTCTTTTGTTTACCACATGGTTATTGGTGAAGATGACACCAACGTGCTCGCCCTTTTGGTTCTTTCGAACTTCAACCAAAAAGCCAGTTCCATGACCGCCACGATGCGCGGCCGAAAAAATATCTGCCAAATTAACGTCTACTTTGACCGTAAATCGGCGAGTAAATTCATGCGGCGACATCTGATGATGAGTTTCACCGGCCACAGGTTGTTGAGGAGTCCGTCGTCCCTTTTCTGCGGCTCCCACTGAAAAGGATAGTCCCCAAAAAGCGAATATCACCCACCACTTCAAACCCTTGGCACCCAT
>JAPKGD010000012.1 GCA_026648125.1 Bdellovibrionales bacterium
CCGTGAAAAAGTTTGCGCTCTCCGCTCTTCTGATTCTCGCGCAAATTTCTTCTGCCACTTTTGCCGCCACCTTTCGCAATCACGAAAAGACCCTCTTTCGCCCGACAATTTGTGCAACTCTTTTGTCCGAGTTTGTGGATCAGGGCTCAGACCGCCCCGATGTGGGTCGTAGTTTAACTTTTCACTCAAGTCGGCTGTTAAATTTAATCACATCCCTTCCTTCTGGCGCGCTTAAAAAGCCAGTTTCAAAAGATGCTAAGCCCTGGCGCTTTCAATTTGACCTTAGAAATGAATCATTAGGAGCAGAGACGGTAATGGCGGCTTCGCGAATTCACTACCTTTCTCAAGTGGCAAGCGGTGTTAAGCCTGATCAGATCGTTTGGAGTCGAGCGATAAAGGGCAAGGATGCGATAAAAAAGAATCTTCAAGATCGAAGGCTGCGCCTCGTTGAAACCCAGAGAGCTGTGCGGGAAAAGTATCGAGAAATTCTCCCGGGCTCTCGCGCCGCAAACGTCATCCATTTGGCTATTACAGGGGGCCTTTATGCATTTTTAGGCGTGAACGCTGTGGATGGCTTAATCGATTTAAATTTGCGGCAGGTTTTGGAGCCATTTATCTTATACTTCATCGGTTACTCTCAATACCACTATGTTGCGCGAAGTCTTCAAGAAATGGGCATGCTTCCTGTGGAAAGTTCTCGTGTAATCACTCGATACGAAATTCAGTACATGGACTTTCTGGATCGAATCCTCACTCGACTAGATGACTTTAAAGAATCTGATCTGGTTACATTTACTGATATGGTTCCCATATCAAGTGAACAGTATTCAGCGATGAAAGCTTGCAATGTCGAGCAACCGTCAGTGAGTGCGGAAGTAATTGCGGGAAGCTGTGCAACTGAGAACATGCTAAGGGCGGATGTGCTGTTCCCCAATAAAAAGATGAATGCAGTTTTGGAAAGTGAAATGTCTGCAGCCCGGGTTGACCCGAGATGGAGTAATCCAATCATTGAATTTGATGAGGTATTAATAGCGGATCCCGTAAGCGGGGAGCCCGTGATGGTTTCGTTTATGGTTATCCGAGCCAATCGAAAGCTTCCGCAAAAAAAGGACAATAAGCCAAAACCCAAAGAGCAAGAAGAAAAAAGTTTGCTGCCGGGATACGTGCCAGCCGGAGCCTAACTCGAATCGAGAAAGTAGCAATGATTGGAGCTCAAAAGAATTTTTTAAGGGCTGCACCTCGAAGATTCGCATTTGCGATTCTCAAACCCAAATATTTCATCGTCGCTCTGATCTCGCTTTTCTCTGTGCCTTCTCTAGCGGCGGACCTGAGCGAAATTGAAGCTCATAAAAAAGAACTGGTTGAACTAGGAGTTCCAGATAACGATTATGTGCTGGAGTATCTCGTCCACGAAATTTTCTATAATACACCCTATCGAGATCAGGTTGCGACATCCATCGACAAGGTGAAAGTACTCGATATTAAGCTTCCCATCGGCCCTTATGATGCGTCCATTTTTAGCTCGCTATTTAAAAAAATTAAGTTTGATAATTTCTCTGAGAAGATTAATCACGTACCGTTCAAATGTATTAAAATTTCTGGCCACAATTCATACTTTTGTTGGAGCCCGACAGAACCCGATGCCAATTTTATTTTTAAAAATCGACATGTGGGTAGCTATGCCTCTGCGGTAACAGCCTTACTTTATTCGGTTTGGGTGTCGGATAGTCGGGTCTTTATAGACTTTCCGATTGAGTCTATGTTGAACTTTACAGAAAGCCAGGCGCAAGAAGCCTCAAATGTCTCCACCATTACGATAAAGCCCTATCCTAACATCCGCTTTACAACGACGTACCGTATGAGACAGGACAATTACGTCTATCCCTTGCACGGATTTCTAAATTCTCCAAAGCTCTCAGAGGCGGCAGAAAAGGCGGGCTTAAGTGAGTTTGAGTGGATTCGAAAGAAACTGATGCCAAGAGTTGCACAGACTGTCTTTGCCTTTCAAAATCAAGCGGGAATTCACTTGTCTCATCACACCCAAAACCTATGGATCGTCTATAATCAAAAAACTGGCCGATTTCATTTGGCCGCAAAAGACTTTTCGGACGGCTATTTTAATCCTCTGGTGGCCTATAAACGAATCAACAAATGGGCTGCAAGCTTGCCAAAAGGCCATTTTGAACACTTTTATCATGCGCTTTGGCGAATTAATAACTACACATATGGAGAAAACCCACGGGCTCAAGAGCCCTCTTTCAATTTTATGTCTTATGGCTACCAGTCGATAGCGATGGGCCGAAAGTATACATTCAAAGAGGAAGCCGCGCTTTTTAGATCGTTCTTTTCGATATATTTTATATACATCAAAGAATTTTATGGAGTTCCTTTTGAGATGTCCGTTGATTTGAAATCTCGGTGGGATCGTTTAGATGAGTTTTCTCATGACTATGATCTTCGCCTATCCATTTCCGATGGAAAAACTATGACTGGAAAGATTATTGGTTTGCAAGCCTTCGGAGAACTTCTGATGCGTGAAGCCCTTGCCCACATAAATAAAGTATTGATTGGCCCGCGAACATACCCGAGGAGCCGCAATGCTCAAGATAGCCTGGATGCGATCTATAGACACCAGGCGGAGTATGGCGTTGATGTCTGTTATCTAAAGCCGAGAAACATAATCCCACTGGCCGAAATTCCTGATCCAAAAAGTCGCGGAGAAAGAGCCCAAAATCTTTGGAACAAAGTGCTTAACCCACTCTGGGTGTCGAAGTGTTGGATTGAGGATCGAATTAAAGGAACATCAATAAATTACGAATACACCGCCAGGCACATCCTACGGGTCGATTCCAAGACGGGTGAGGTCTTAAGCCTCATTCCAAGACCCAAGTGGTTTAATCCAGAGCATCTCGAAGGCCACGTGCCGCTGTGCCAGCAGATCATCATGGCGACTGCTCAATCAACTGAGCGCTAAAAGTCTAAAGTTCACGCTGGCTAATTATACCATGGAGAGAACGCGGATTGGGGCTTGGGGGCTTTGGGTTTGAGCAATTGTTCTGCGACCTTGTTGTGCCGTTGTTTGGCATAATCTAAGGGAGTCAGGCCCGCTTTGTCCTTGAGATAAATTTGAAATCGATAAGTCCCGGCGACACTGTAGTTTAATAAAAACCAACCAATTGCAAATCCATCCTCTTCGACAGCGAAGTGCAGAGCGCTCTTTCCTGAAGCATCCACAGCGCTCTGGTCGAGAAATCGACATTGGAGGGTTTGATCCACCGTGGCCTTGTCTCTGCTCAATACGGCCAAATGCAATATGTTTCGCCCCTCGGGTGTCTTGAGATTGAGCTCATCTCGATACCACCACTGGCAAAGACGATCTAAAACATAGGCCAAAGGTTCATTAAGACCATTTGCGGCCATCACATGATAGGGAGTCATTCCCGCACCATCGACAACAAATAGAGACTTTTGCTTGAGAGGAACGGTTCGTCTTCCCACTTGCTTCCGACCAACATTCACTTCAAGATCAGCGAGCAGTTTCACTGCCTCATATGAGGTGGCATAGTGAATGGGGAGTCGTCCAAGAGCGTCCACCTTTAAATAATCATCAGTGAGGCCCTTACTCAGGTCGTCTTTGATTTTATCAAGTTCGTTTTTCTCTACGAGAAGATGTTTGGTCTCGGGCGGAATCAAATTGGCGTCGGTTACGACCTCCTCTTGGACCTGAACGGAGGGTGAATTTTCTGGCGCAGGTAGAGTTTGTTGTTCCGCAGAAGACGCGGGACTTTCTGGTTTGGATTGATCGGGTAAAGGCTCTGGGGCATCAAGAGAACAAGCCACTGAGAAAGTAAGTATAAACGCCAATATAGAATAAGACTTCATTTTTATACTCCTAAAATTTTACGACCAGCGCGGTGGAGAGGGTGGATTGTGTTGGGCGAGTTTCTTGATCATGAGCATTGAAAAGCCGTGCCGACGATCGATCATGCCGGGCCTCAAACTTCCATTCAAGCCCCTCTTCAATTTCCCATCCCGCGGTTAAAGTTGAGGTGATAATTCTTTGAGGCAAAGCCGGCTTTTCTGTAGTTGCCGTTTCAACTGTGGCGCCTGAGCGATCCGTGTAGATTTCATAGCGAGGACTTAAGTAAAACGCGCCTTTTTGCCATTTGAGATAAGCCGCCCAAGCCAGCCATTGGGCGTTTCGACGTTGATTTGACCGTGCCCGGGAGAGCTGTCCAAAGACAACGTCCACAGCCGCTTGCCAGTTTTCAGTGATGGACTGGCTCCAAATTCCTTCATGGAGAGTTCTTACGTGGGTAACACCGTCGGAGCTAATTTCAGGGCCACTAAGAAAGTTATAGGTGAACCGTGCATCATCCCAAGCTGTGCCTTGGAGCTGAAGGCCTACGCTTTTACTTCGGTTGGTTTCATAAAGGCCCGCATTTTCGTTATAGATAAAAAGTCCTGCCTGCAAAACATCTGGCTTTAACACATACCTAAAAGCGGCACCCACATGCCAAAAGGGTATGGCATAGCCAAATAAAACGGAGCGGGAGTAATTCCAATTTTCGGAGGCCTTAACCACCTCATAGCCTAAATGGGTGTACATCTTGCCCACTTGAATGGTCAGGTACTCAGAGAACGTGGGGGTGATGTTGATATAACCTTGAAGGAGATGTTTGCTCACTTCATCGCGGGGACTTAAGATTTCTACAGTTTGTCCCGCACCCAAATCGACAACAATTTCTGAGCGCTTAAGTTTCTTGCTCAGCGAAAGCTCCACCAAAGAGAGGCTCAAAGTGTCGTGATAGGGGTCGAAGATTCTATAAGTGTTGTTTCCCGCCGGCTGCCCGAGTGAAGTTGAGGACGGCGGCGTCACCACCTGTGGCTGGTTAAAATTGAAAAGGTAGTAGACATCGAGAGTCCCACGGCTTTCCACCGCGCCACTGTGGATTGAAAAGGCAAAAAGACAAATAGCAAAAAATCGGTTCATTTAGATTCAGCTCCGGAGAAGGGGCTCGTTGGATACACTTAGCTCCATCATGAAGGCAATAGCGAACCTAAGCTTTGAAAATTCTTAATCAACTCAATCGGTTCCACTTAGGGTCCCATTGCGTTTCGTGATCCATTCAGTAATTGGCCGTGAAAGTTATTGCTAACGTTTGGATAACGGTCCCGGGTTATCGTCACTCCCTGTGGATCACCAAAGAAGCGAGCAACGGCTTCGGCAAAGGCCTCCTCGGGATGGTTAGCTTCATATTCAGAGGCCCACTTGGTTGTGTTGTGAACGCTCAACCACTCAGGACTTTCAGAGATACGAATTCCTCCATAAAGCTCTGCCACGGCTCGGTCAAAAAGGTGGGCATACTCGTGGATCAACAAATTGTGGCTGCCGTGCCCATCATAAAGACTATTACCATTCAAAATGAGTGGAGAATGATAGGCGACGCCCGCAGCACCTGGTACGCTGTCCCATGTTGAACCTGCATCCCAGCCTCTTGGTCTTACCCCTCGCAACTGGATCATAATCGGGTGGTTGGTAATGGATCCGTGGACTATATCAACTGGCCGCTTGGCGAGGAGCACGGTGAGCCGCATAGCCAGCGGGATACGCCTTAAATGTGAGTTCAACTCGATTCCAAGATCTCGTCTTACCGGGAATATTTGATCAAACACGGACTCGCCGTAGGCAATACCTTTGGATTGTGCCTGTGGACCGCTGAACGGGTTGGTTGTAATCGATTCATAGAGGTGCTGAAGGAGTTCGATCATTTCAGTTTCACTGTGTGGTTTAAGTGCATAAATAAGCGAGCTGAACCAGTTGAGAAATTTTGGATCCTGGTAGGGCCTTGGGGCAGAAAATTCATAGATATGCTCAAACAGCCAAGGGCTTTTCGGACGACGAGGTTTAATAATTAGAAGATTAGGGTGGAGCAGGCTAATGAGCAGACCCATATGGTGCCGATCTTCTGCGGTTAAGGGGCGAGTGTTCCAAAGCAGGCTGTCACAGGCCCTGGATCTAATGGGGTAGTTTTCAGCATAAGGCGTGAACGGAGATCGAAATGATTCGGCTCCAAAGGCAGATAAAGAGAGTGTCAATACAATCGACAAGGCCGTAAAAAATGCGAAGCTTGGGCTGTAAGTGTCTTGAGATGGTCGCATGGCCGACTGATCTGCAAGAAGACTACCAAATATTAAGTCGCGTCGTTGCGAATCAGATGGTGCCCAAAGGGAGTGCGCACAACCTCAGAGATTTGGCCAGGCGCAAGCCGTGAGGCCGCCTCTGCAAAGGTTGGCTCTAAACGAGAGAGCTCAATGTGGCCAAGGCTTCCTCCCTGAGCCCTCGAAGGACACTGAGAAAACTTCTGTGCCAAATCTTCAAAGGCGTCACCTTCTTTGAGTTTTCTCTGAATATCCTCGGCTTCGTAGCGGTGCTCGACGAGGATGTGAGAGAGGGTCATGCTTTGAGGTAAATTTTGATTCATAGCTAAAGATCAGGTTTCTATTCCGGCCTCACGCATATGAAACATGATTTCATACATGGCGCGAAGAAGGTTTTCGTCGTATCGGGCCCCGAGTTTCTCTTTCATAAAGTTCAGAGCATCCGTGGGCATCATCGGGTTATTGTAAGAGCGCTTGGTGGTGAGAGCGTCGTAAGTGTCGGTGATCGCCACAATGCGCGCCATGGGGTGAATTTCTTGACCCACGAGCTGTTGGGGATAGCCATTTCCGACAAAACTCTCATGATGCTCAAAACAGCAGGCTTTAATCGCGTCTGATACAGAGTAGTTGTTGAGAATCATGAGCCCATATTGTGGGTGCTTTTGCATTTGCGCCCACTCGACTTCATCGAGGGGGCCTGCCTTACAAATAATATCTACGTTAACATGGCGCTTTCCCACATCATGAAAAAGCGCACCTTGACCCAACTCATGGAGTTCTGCGCCATCGTAGCCCGCGACCTTGCCCAATCCAAGGCTGTAAATTCCAACGTCAAGAGAATGGTTGTAGGTATAGAAGTCATGGGAAGAGAGGCCAATCAAGTGAGCCATCGCATCGGGGTCTTGATCCATAAAGCTGACGAACTGTGAAATCACTTCTTTTGATTCTTGCAGGGCCCGGCTGACATCAGGGTTTTCAAAAAGCTCTTCGACAATCGACATGGAGCTTTCGCGCAAGATAATTGCTTTTTCACGGGTCGGGAGCTCTTCGCTGACCATGCGTTCACGGACATAGCGCTGATAATTGCCTCGCTCATTGGCGTATATAAAAAAGGCATCGGGAGCCTTCTTTTCGAAGTTCTCAATCTTTTCCGCGGCAATCTGATCGCCAGCGCGCAAGTAATGAACATGCCTTTGACCAATTTGAACAAATATATCAAAGGGAACTGGCGCTGACGGATGTATTGAATTGAGCCGGATCTTCATGAACTTTTCTGCACTCATATCATCAATAGTGTGCCATGGATTGGTTGACTCTCCAAATTCTCTCGGCTTAGGCTTCGCCCATGGGCACAGCGATTGACACGCCAGTTCAATATCTAAAAGGGGTTGGCCCAAAGTTGGGGGATCTCCTGCGCAAACGGGGCGTCGCTACAGTTGGCGACCTCTTAGAATGGTTTCCACGCGCTTATGAAGATCGTCGGGCTGTGCGCCAGATTGATTCACTTGAGCCTGATCAATTGGTCTCGATAAAGGCCAAAATCCTCAAAGTCAGGTCGATGAACTTGGGGAGAAGTCATCGCAAAATGTATGAGGTTGTGGTCAGTGACTCTTCAGGGCGAATATCCTGCAAGTATTTTCGCGTCCCCTACAAAGGGTATTTTGAACGCTTTCAGGCTCTTCAGGAGGTCCGAGTCGTCGGCAAAGTGACTCAATACAGGGGCCAGATTGAGTTTCACCATCCAGATATTTTTCCAACGGCTGAGGCGGACGAAAACGAAGACCAGCTGGTTCCGATCTACACCGAGACCGAAGGACTCAGCCCTCAGAAATTTCGCAAGATTATGGCGCAAGCCGTGGCGGGTGTTCGAGTGCCAGATCCGCTCCCCAATTGGATACGGGACAAGTATCGATTGGCCGGAAAAGACATGGCCATTCGTGAAATTCATGAGCCTACGCCGCAAATGGCAGACCAGCTTCTTCGCTTTGAGTCGCCCGCGCAGCGAAGAATTATTTTTGAAGAATTCTTTTGGATGGAGCTTTACCTCGCCTCAAGGCGGGCAGGAATTGAGAAAGAAGAAGCTTGGGCTCTGGAGGCTGAGGGGCGACTTGTTGAAAAACTGACTTCCCAGCTCGAGTTTAAACTAACTTCTGCGCAGGTGCGCGCTTTTGAGGATATCGCGGCCGACTTAAAGAAGCCTCATCCCATGCATCGAATGGTTCAAGGAGATGTGGGCTGTGGAAAGACCTTGGTCGCCCTGATGGCTGCCGCTTATGCCGCTGAGGCAGGGGTGCAAACGGCAATTATGGTGCCTACCGAAATATTATCAGAGCAACATTATCTCAATGCGAAAAAGCGACTTGAGCCATTGGGGTTGAAGGTGGGCCTTTTGACCGGCACCAAAAAGACCGCAGAACGTGCGGCGACGCTGGCTGGATTAAAGTCGGGAGAAATCCATGTTTGCATCGGCACTCACGCTTTAATTCAAGACGATGTGGAGTTTAAAAATCTGGGTCTTGCCATTATTGATGAACAACACCGCTTTGGAGTTGAGCAAAGACAAATTCTTCGCGCCAAAGGTTTTAATCCCCATTTTCTGGTGATGACGGCAACACCCATTCCAAGAACTTTGGCGATGACGGTCTATGGCGATTTAGATGTTTCGATTATTGATGAGCTCCCTGCTGGGCGCCAACCCATCGTTACCCGTAAGGCCTTTGAAAGTAAGCGGGCACAAGTGATGCAGTTTATGCGCGATCAGATCAAAAGCGGACGGCAAGCCTATATTGTCTATCCATTGGTTGAAGAAAGCGAAAAAATCGATCTTAAAAATGCTCAAGATGAATTTGAACGGCTTAAGATTCAGTTTCCTGAATTCAATTTGGGTCTCCTTCACGGGCGAATGAAGCCCAGCGAGAAAGACGAAGTGATGGAGCGCTTTCGCCGCGGCGAAATTCAAATCCTTGTGGCGACCACAGTGATTGAAGTCGGCGTAGATGTTCCCAATGCCAATTTGATGATCATAGAGCACAGCGAACGCTTTGGACTTTCGCAGCTCCATCAGCTTCGTGGCCGGGTCGGGCGAGGCCAGTACAAAAGCTATTGTGTTTTGATGTTGGGGTATGCTGTTTCTGAAGAATCTCGAACGCGCGCAGAAATTATGGAACGTACAACCGACGGATTTAAAATCGCCGAAGCGGATTTAGAACTTCGCGGTCCAGGAGAGTTTTTGGGAACTCGCCAATCGGGGCTTCCTGGTTTCAAAATGGCCAATTTGGTCAGAGATGTGCGCATTCTTCAGGATGCAAGGCAGGCGGCTTTTGAGTTGATCGCTAAGGATCCTGACCTTCGTGACGCCGCGCACGTCTCGCTAAAAGGGGCTCTCGACAAGGCTCGAGAGGCTGTGGTGGGTTAGGAATTTTCGAACCTCACGAAGCGTCAACTCTCTGAACACTTTAGTGAATTGAGAGATGGGGCGAAATCCATTGAGCGCGGATCTGGGCCGCCGGTACTGTAAAAAATCCAACTTTCACCGTGAAGAATCTCCGTTTGATAAGTCGTGTCATGAATGGTATAAAACTTGGCACTTTTGCTCACAGTCCGGGCAGAACGCTACTGCATAGCCGTTTGGTTGTTGGGAGGTTATGGGGATGGTCGCTTTTAACGTCGGTGACAATGCCGTTTATCCTGGTTACGGGGTGGGCGAGATTACCTCTATTGAAACCAAGGAAATTTCGGGCACCCGCCTGACGTTTTACTCTTTAAAGATCCTTGATACGGGAATGAAGATCATGGTTCCGAAGCACAATGCTGAGGCCGTGGGACTTCGTCCGATCATCTCTCGTGACGAAGCGTCAAAGGTGATCGACATCCTTAAAGAGAAAGAGATCAAAGTCGATAACCAGACTTGGAATCGCCGTTATCGCGAGTACATGGAAAAAATTAAGACCGGATCGGTCTATGAAATCGCTGAGGTCCTCCGCGATTTATTTCTTCTCAAAGTGGATAAGGAGCTCAGCTTTGGCGAGCGTAAGATGCTCGACACGGCCCGGGGCCTTCTCCTGAAAGAGCTTTCCTTGGCGACAGGCAAGGATGAGCTTCAGCGCGAGCAAGAAGTCGCAGCCATTTTCGGCATTTAATATCGCTCATTAGGGAGATAGGATGTCGTTTCTGCGCTGGGCTGTCATCGCACTCTTTTCAATACAGATTTCTTGTGGCCCCGTCGCGGGTAGCCTCATCAGCGCATCCCTGTTTGGTGATTTGGGGAGTAAGCCCGACACAAGTGGGATTGCCGATGGAATAGCAAGAGGGCTGGCCTGCGCTCTTTCGACTCTTTTTGGCGCTCCTTCTATTTCGATTGAACTGAGTGAATCCGAATTTCTTGAGATCGATGGCGCAATTGGTGTCTATCGTTTGAATGCGAATGATTTTTGGACTCGCTTTCCGGAGCCAATGCGAAAGTATGTATTGGCTGCGCTTCTGCGCAGTTACGAAGCTCGGGGGCCTGAAGACACAGTGAGGCAGCAGCCTATAGAGTTTTATCAAAATCTCTTCGCAAAGGGGCTTATTGATATTCGCAATCGCGGCTATCGATCAAACTGGATGCAGCTGACTCGCGCCGTGGAGACTCGGGGCCGAGATGGAAAGCTCTATATTCAGGCCTATGGAGTCTTTGTGGCCTTTACTTCAGATCGATTTAAAAACGAAAAAGGTGAGTCTCAAAGGGACGAAGTGCTCTACTGTCCCTAATGCCTTTTCGTGCACCAAAAAGCACTCTTCCGGACTGGCTTAAATCGTAAAAATCAGGCAATAATAGCGGGCTTCAATGGCTCGCTAAGAGGTTTATTTTATGTCTGATAACACGCGCCCGGTCCGAGTTCGCTTTGCCCCTAGCCCCACCGGCTATCTTCATGTGGGTGGCGCTCGAACGGCTTTTTACAATTATCTCTACGCTCGGCATATGGGTGGCCAATTTGTTCTTCGCATTGAGGACACAGACGAGGCTCGATCCACTGAAGAGTCTCTGCGCATGCAAATTGGTGATTTGGAGTGGCTTGGTCTCACCTGGGATGAAGGACCTGATGCAAAGACCCTCAAAGATATGGGGTCCCATGGTCCTTACCGGCAGAGTCAAAGAAAAGAGATTTACGAGTCCTATGCCTTAAAGCTGATTGAACTGGGGAAAGCCTATTACTGCTTTCTCACAGACGCCGAGATCGAAGAACAAAGGGCGGCGTCGCTCAAAGCGGGACGTCCACCGCAAGTCGACTCGCCCTATCGCAATTGGACGGTGGCCCAAGCGAGTGAACGAATCGCTAAAGGCGACAAGCCCGTCGTTCGTTTTAAAGTTACGGACGAAAAGCGTGATTATGTGTTGAAAGACCTCGTGCGTGGGGAAGTTCGCTTTCCATCGGATATGGTGGGAGACTTCGTTCTCATTCGCTCGACGGGAATGCCGGTCTATAATTTCTGTTGTGTCATTGACGACCACCTCATGCACATCACGCACGTTTTGAGAGCCGAAGAACATCTGAGCAATACTTTGCGACAGATGATGATTTATGAGGCTTTGGGTTGGGACTTGCCTGAGTTTGGACATATGTCGATTATTCTTGGGCCGGATAAGCAAAAGCTTTCAAAGCGACATGGCGCCACGAGCTGTTTTGAGTACAGTCAAAATGGCTATTTGCCTGAGGCACTTTTGAACTTTATCGCCCTTTTGGGTTGGAGTTCTCCTAAGGCACAAGAAATTTTGTCGGTGGCGGATATGATCGCCCAGTTTTCAACGGATCGACTCAATCCGGCCGCGGCCGTTTTTGACGAGCAAAAGCTTTTGTGGATGAACGCGACTCATTTGAGAGCTCTCCCACATCGCGAGCTGTGGGAGAGAGTGGAACCATTTTTGACCAAGGCCAACTTAAAGCTTCCAGGCGATTGGGCATGGCGAGAGCAAGCCCTTGAGGTTTTTAAAACCAGCATGCAGACGCTTAAAGATGCGGTTGAGCTCTTTCGCCCGCTTTCTCGAGAGCCAGTGGATGTGACAGCTGAGGGCAAAGAGGCTATGGCGTGGGAAACCTCATCAAAAGTAGTCAGTAAATGGAAAGACCTTGTTGCGGCTCATCAGTCGGATTTTATGACGGAAGCACAGTTTAATGAGTACCAAGAAAAGATTAAAACGGAGTGTGAGGTAAAGGGCAAACAGCTCTTTCAACCCATTCGTGTGGCCGTCATCGGCAAGCCCCAAGGAGCTGAGTTAAAAGTTTTAGTGCCTCTCCTTCACAAAGAAATTTTACTTGAGCGGGCGAGCCAAGTTTTAGCTACAAATTAAAGGCGGAAGATCGGATATGTTGATTTACAACTCGCAGTCACAAAAGAAAGAGGAATTCACGCCACTTCATCCGGGTGAAGTTCGAATGTATGTGTGTGGACCCACGGTCTACGATTTTCTTCACGTAGGAAATTTTCGAGGAGCTATCTTTTTTAACTTGGTTCGCAATTGGTTTGAGTCCAAGGGTTTAAAAGTCACCTACGTCTATAACTACACCGACGTGGACGATAAGATTATTAAGCGTGGTCAAGAGGAAGGTGTAGATCCGCAATTGGTCGCGGAAAAGTATATCAAAGAATTTGAAAAGGATTACCAGACCCTCAAGTT
>JAPKGD010000120.1 GCA_026648125.1 Bdellovibrionales bacterium
CATCCGGCAGCGGGGCCGCGCTGACATCGAGCAGCGCCAGCGCGTGCGGGTAGCGCAGCGTCAGCGCGGCGAGCTCCCCCGCCCGAATCCAGATCTGGGCGCTGCCAGCCTCGGCAGGCCGGACGAGCTGAACACCCAGATCGACCAGGGCCTCCCACGGCGAGCCACCCTGGCCCGGCGCCGGCAGGTCCGGTGGCGGCCGCGCGGCGTAGGCGGCCAGGCACTCGGCGGGAACCAGATCCAGCGGCTCGCGTCCGTGGGCGGGCTCGCGAGCGTCGACAAGTTCGCGCGCGTGCGCACGATTGGACGCCGCGCATGCCAGCAGCATAGAAGCGAGCAATATGCTTAACGTCGAAAGTCTGGTTAAAAAAATCCAGGGGGCGAAAAGCATTCTTCTGACCACACACAAGCAGTGTGATGGCGACGGTTTGGGCGCTCTTCTTGCCCTCTATCATGGACTCAAAAAGACTGGCCGCAATGTTCGCGCACTCACTGTGGATGCTGTTCCCAAAAAGTATAACTTTTTAGAACCGCACAAGTACCTTGAAGTTTTTGAGGGCCCACACAAGGCCATCGAAGCGACCGATCTTGCCTTGATTTTTGATACGAACGATCACCGCATGGTGGAGCCTCTTTATCAAACCCTTGATGACAAGTGCCGAGAAATTCTCTTTGTCGATCACCACCCCGTCCTAAACACAGGACCTGAGCCTACCTTGGGCTCATACATTGAAACTCGGGCGGCGAGCACCGGCGAAATCGCTTATTTTCTCATTAAAGCTCTAGGGATCCATTTGGACGAGCGCATTTCCAAGGCTCTTTATACCAGTGTGGCCTTTGACACCCAACTGTTCAAGTTTGTAAAGAACTCGGCCAACAGCCACCTCATGGCTGCCGAACTGATTGGCTATGTGCAAAACACGGAAGAGATTCATCGCCACCTCTTTGCCACTCATACTCGAGAAAAAGTCGCATTTTTGGCTTTGGCCTTCGGACAGATCGAATATTTTGCCAACGGGCGAATTGCACTGCTTAAGCTCAGAGCGAAAGACCTCAGTGATCACAACTTAGAAATGGACGACAGCCGAGATGTAATTGACATGATTATGAACATCACTTCTTTGCAGGCGGCAGCGCTGTTTAGGGAAGACGGGCCGAACGAGTACAAGATGAGCTTGCGCAGCAAGGGAAAAATCGAAGTCCTTGGCGTGGCAGAGGCATTTCAAGGGGGCGGACACCTTTTTGCGGCGGGTGCATATATCCGCGGCGAATATTCGGCGATTCGCACGAAGGTCGTTGACTTATTGACCAATCGCCTCGACACCGAACCCAGCAATGGCGGCTGGGAAAATGGCAAATCAAAGACCCAATCGAAATAATCCAAGAAACTTTGTTTGCTACTGCAACAAGGTTCCCAAAGAAAAAATTGAAGAAGCGATTCGTCGCGGCTGCAACACTTTGCCGAAAATATTTGATGCCACTACGGCAGGCGTTGGCGCCTGCGGCGGCTCCTGCCGTCCCTTTATCGAGCGCATGCTGCAAAATTACGAGAAGACCGGCACCTTCCCTAAGAAACCCCGGTAGGTACCTGCTGGGTTTTTCGGGGCACGCCGTGTTACCAGCCTCAACCATCTCCAATGGTAACCTGGTTATTTTTTGGCCCGCAGTGCGGCGAGCGAATCCAACTCCTTGGTGTTTTCTTAAATTTGCGCGGCGCGGGCCAAAAAACAACCAGGTACCTTTCAAAATTTTACAATGACATGAGAGCGAGTGCCCCTCAAAAAAATGCGAGGTAGTTTTGTTGCCGGGGAAAATTTAAAGAGGGGGAATTCAATGAAAAAGATTTTATTGATCGCATTGGCTCTGGGCCTGTCTGGTTCAGTACACGCAGAAAAATTAGCAGAGGGAGTTGTCGCTGATCTGGTGACGGCGGTTGGCTTTGCACCACCCGCGTTTCGAGGAATTTATCATTTTCAGGTTTTGGACACAGGTGTTGTTCAAACCATCGACAACAAGGGCAAGAAGGTTAGGCTGGCTAAATTGGCCCCCAGCCTTATGCAAAACCTCATTGATAAAATTGATGAGATCAAAGGCGAAGAGCTTACTAAGCCAACAACGCCTCCTTGCATGGACGCTCCCACTCAATCTCTATATGTTCAGAACTCTGAGGGCAAAGAGTGGAAGCCTTGGACACGTTCAGGATGCCGGGACTTTGAATCCGTTGATTATGCGGGCCAAGAAGTTTCTCGGGCTATCGTAGCCCTTAAAGGCGCGCTATCCAGTTTTAGTGCGCTAGGAAACTAAGCGTTTACTTGGTTCGAAGAGCTGAAATGAGTGCGATGACGTCTTTGCGGCAGGTACCACACTGGGTACTTGCCGTCGTCCATCTTGATACAGTTTCTGGCGAATCGGCCCCCGCCGTAATGGCTTGCCGAACAATGGGGGTCGGTACAGCTCTGCAATGACAGAGCTCTTCTTCAGCGTAGGGCTCGACCCAATCGCCTCTGGCCTTCATTAGGATCTCTCTGAGCATAATCTCTGGGCCCGAAGAACCGACAGGAAGCTCAACTTGAGCTAAGCTGCCTTTAAGTCGAGGTCTCCAATCCTCAAGCAAGCGAAGCATCTCTGGACCACCCACTCCTTTGAGCTGAGCAGACTTAATGGTGCCATCAGAGTCCAAGTCGAGACTCAACTCAAGCTCATCAAAAGCGCGAAGTTGAATTTTAAAAAGGGTGTTTGCCATCCTAGTTATTATCGGCAACCCGTTGAAATGACTAAAAAATGTGTCGTTTTGAGGCAAATTAATGGTTGAGTCGGGAAGCTTCCTTTGCCAAGCTTATCTAAAAGCGGGGGTAGGAATATGCGCAATTTAATTATGGCGTTGGTTGTTTTGGGTGCAGTCGGTGGCGGCGGATGGCTTGGGTACTGCAAGTGGCAACACAAGCGCGACATAAAACAGGCGAAAGCCGCTTTTGATAAGGGCTACACAACTCTCGCATCCGATATTTTGGAGCACCATCGTAAGTGGATGACCAAAAGCGAAGACGATTGCAAACTCCTCGTTAATATTTACTACTCTGCTCGAAACCCTGGCGCATTGGCTTGGGCTGCGGAGTCGTGCCTTACCAATGGCATTGATCTTCCTGAGACCAACATGGGATTGGCGTTTTCGAGAGATATGGCCGGACGAACTCAAGAAGCTGTGCAGATTCTTGGCTCGGTCGTAGACAAATACAAAGACATTCCTGATGTGTTTTACCGAATGGCACAAATGCTCGCTCGCCTTGGCAACAACGAATCGGCGGCAGTTGCATATTCTCAGGCTCTTGAGCGCGCTAAAGACAATGCAGCAATGTTTGTTGAAGCCCTTGATTTTATGGCGCAACAAAAGATGTGGGAAACCGCTAAGCCCATCGCGATGAAGATCAAGGATTCTGAGATCGATAATCCTGCAATCAAACTGTTAATCGCTCGCGTACTGATAAATTCGGGAGAGAAAGAAAGCGCAAAGCCCTTGGTTGCAGCAGCTAAAACTCTTCTTGAAAAGGCTCCAAACAAGGATCAGATTGAAAAGGCCTTTTCAGACATTCTCCGCTAAGGTACCTGCTAGGTTTTGCGGGTCACGTCGCAGCATTTGACAGAAAGTGCGCCGAGTTTAAAGGAGGCTTTCGAAAACCGGAGGCCCATTTTGTTTATTTGGGCATTGCACTTATTCAATAAAATACCCGATGCAAAATTCAGATAATTTAATAATCAGCGTTTAATCTGAATTGATCGAAAACGTTTAAAATAATTGGTAGCTCTATGCTTTATGAATTATAGCCTTTGCTGCGCCGTGACCCGCAAAACCCAGCAGGTACCTTGATTCAGCAGGTACCTTGATTTGCCTTGGTCGGGTGGCTAGGCTTTAATTCATGCTCCCCTTAACTCCGCAGCAAATTGAGTCCACATGGCTTGGTCTTGAATCGACTTTTGCGGATTATATGTCCAAAAGACAGGATTTCTTTCGGCTTCTCAGTATGGGCATTTTGGGATTTTTGATCCTCACCTTTACGCGGGAGTGGTGGGAGAATACGTATCCCGACTGGACATATTTCTTTTTAGTCTCGCATCGATTCAATCTGGCTCTTGCTCTCTTTGTATTTTCCTATCTGACCTACTGGCTTCGTCACCCAGGCTACCTGATTTTTGCCCAATTTGCGGTTTGGTCTTACAACCTATCAAGCCTCAGTTTATAATCCGTGGGCCTTTGCCTACCCGATTTATTTTGCAGCATCCTATTTTCTCATTCGCCAAGCCTTTAAAAAGCGCAGTGTCGGCTGGTGGGATCTGAGTTTGTTTGTGGTGATTGGTGGCTTTGTTGCCAGCATGTACATTGCCGGCCAAGTCGGCCTCACTAGCGGAAGTTACTTTCTTGAACTGTTTTGGATTCTGCATCCTGAATACGCCTTATTGGCTCTTCTCTACCTCTGGGCGAGTGGAAAGCAAAGCCAGAGGTCAGTTCACTCCGAAGTAGCCCTCGTACCGACTCAAGTGTCTTATCCTCTTCCGATACCAGTGGTGAGCCGGTTTATGTCTGATGATCCTCAACGAATGAAATATTTGTGGTGGCTTGGCTATATTAATTTTGTCCAAGGCATTGGGCTCTTTTTGTTAAGTATGGCCATTGCGAAAATCCCAATGTCGGGCGATTCCCTTTTGGCCGCGGCACACAGATTTATCTATTTTGGAATTAATATTTCCGCCACGATGGGCCTTACAACCGGTCTCATCCGAATGTATGGCTTTGATGCTCCAGCGGCGAGTCACTTTCTATTTTTTGCCAACTCCCCACTCGATGTTTGGCGCCGGGGTTCGGTTTATATGTACCGAGCCATTCTTGATTTAATCTTCATGCCTATGATGAGAAAGACAAAGTCGTTGTTTTTAACGACTATAGCTTGTTTGATTTTTATTCTCTCGCAAATGTTCTTAATGCACGAATTTGGAGTTAAATCTTTTTTACTCTCTGTTCTTTGCTGAATTCAGTTCGGCCATCCAATTTGTCCCCCAAGTATTATGGGGAATAGCCTATTTTGCCGGTGGCTGGCTTGCTCTCATTTTGATCTATAGATTCACCATCGAAGCTCTGCTAAAGCGCATAGGCCGAGCCGAACCGGGTTGGCTTCAGTGACCGGCCGGGAGTTTTTGTACCACTTAGTAAGTTCGATTTTCTCATACCACAGCCTCTCGGAAGTTTGGTTTAAAAACTTCAGGTGCAGGGGGCCTGTAGCCCAAAGAGCTGTGCGGACGCTTGGTGTTATAATGCTGCCTCCATCTCTCAATAATAATCTTAGCCTCTAAAAGCGAAAAGAAAATCTCACCGTTCAATAGCTCATAACGCATTTTGCCGTTGAATGACTCGCAGAACCCGTTTTCCCAAGGGCTTCCGGGCTGGATAAACAAGGGTTGTACTTCAAGCTTTCTAAGCCAGCCGCGTAGTTTCTTCGCGATAAATTCCGGACCGTTGTCAGAGCGAATATGTTTGGGCACTCCGTGCTTCAAAAATAAGTCAGCCAGAGCTAAGATTACGTCCTGTGACCTAATCCGTCGAGCCACGAGCGACAACAGGCATACTCGCGAGTGCTCATCGATCACATTCAGTATTTTAAACGGCCGCCCATCGTGTGTTCGATCCGCAACAAAATCATACGACCAAACATGGTTCGTGTACTCGGGTCTAAGCCGAATGGTCGAGCCGTCCTCGAGCCAGAGCCTTGCTCGCTTGGGCTGCTTTTGCGGTACCTTTAAGTCCTCCTGTCGCCAGATGGTGAACACTCGATCCTTACCCACGTCCCAACCCTCCATATTGAGCATGCCGGTCACTTGGCGGTAGCCGTACCGACCGAATTCCTTCGCAATGTCTACGACTCGCGTTCGAAGTTCATTCTGAAATTCGTTGTCCACAGGCTGATACCTCAACAGTGAACGATGAACTTCGATGACCTTACAGATCCGACGTTCAGAATAGCCCAGCACCTTGACGACGTGCCTTACGGCCTCACGCCGCCTTGCCGGGCTTAGAAGTTTCCCTTGGAGACTTCCTTCAAAATTTGATTGTCGATGGACAAATCGGCCACGATTTTCTTGAGCCGGCTGTTTTCTTGTTCAAGCTCCCGAAGCCTTCGAGCTTGGTCAACGCGCAGACCTCCAAATTCACGCTTCCAGCGAACCAGCGTCGTAACCGTGACCCCAACCTTCCTGGCAGCCTCCTCTTGCGAGGCACC
>JAPKGD010000121.1 GCA_026648125.1 Bdellovibrionales bacterium
GCCCTCGTGCTCCCGGGCCTCGACGGTCGGGCGTCCGATGACCCATCGGCGGATGAGGTCCAGCCCCCAGCGGCCGCTGAGTTCGGGGTGGAACTGTGTGGCGACGACGAGGCGATCGCCATCGCCCTGCTCGATGGCGGCGACGGGGTTTGATTCGCCGTGGGCGAAGGTGCTGCCCCGCCAGCCCTTTGGGATCTCGGGGAGGGCGTAGGAGTTCGCGAAGTATGCGTAGCCGCCGGCGAGCGTGCGGCAGGAGTGGCGGGGCTCGGTGAGGTTCCAGCGAATTGATTTAGAATGATTCTCCTGAACCCATGGTCTTGGCCCTTCCCCAAATTCCTCAAAGATTGACATTCTAAAGCCTTCAAAAAAATGGCCTCTTGAATCGCAAAATACTTTTGGAGTCAGCAATTTAATATCTGGAATTTCGAGCGACTTAATGTTCATGCAAACTCACTTGCGACATTATTTAAATATTCGCCATAGGGACTGTTCCAGATTTCCTTGGCTAAGGCAATTAATTCCGAGCGAGAAATCCAGCCCTTTCTAAATGCAATTTCTTCGGGGCACGCAATCTTGATGCCCTGTCTCCTCTCTAGGGTTTGTACAAAGAGGGCGGAATCCATCATAGAGTCGTAGGTTCCTGTGTCTAGCCATGCAGAACCACGGTCCATAACCTTCATTGTCAGGGCATTCTGACGTAGGTACCAGTTCTGAAGATCGCAGATTTCCAACTCGCCTCGCTGGGAGGGTTTTAGCTCGCGCGCCATTCGCGGTGCCTGTTCATCTACAAAGTAGAGTCCAGTCACTGCATAATTTGACTTTGGCCGCATCGGTTTTTCTTCGATACTCAAAATTTCAAAGTTATCGGTGAATTCAATAACGCCATAACGCTGAGGATCGCTTACGCGGTAGGCGAAAATAACCATTCCCTTTTCGAACTCGGATGCCTTACAGAGCATAGAGCTAAAGTTAGCCCCATAGTGAATATTATCGCCAAGGACGAGCGCGGATCGCTGGCCATCGATGAAGTCCTCGGCCACAATAAAAGCATGAGCCAAACCCAAAGGCTGATCTTGAACCGCATATTGAATTCGAATTCCCCATTGCTGTCCTTCACCCAGCAGCCTTTTAAATCTCGGTAAATCCTCCGGAGTTGCGATAAGTAAAATGTCTCGAATGCCTGTAAGCATCAGCGTACTTAGTGGGTAATAGATCATCGGTTTGTCGTAAACCGGCAATAACTGCTTAGAAATAGGCAAAGTGGCCGGCATCAGCCGAGTCCCCCGGCCCCCGGCGAGAACAATCCCCTTTAGAGGCCTAGAGTTGGTTGCGATTTCTGCACAATCCATGGGGTCGCCTCTCTTTTATTTTCCAAATACCATTCCACAGTCAGTTTTAATCCCTCAGTAAAGTTAACCATAGGAGTCCATCCCAATTTTGTGGATAGCTTAGTTGCATCGAGTGCATATCGCCAGTCATGTCCGGGTCGATCATCTACAAACCGAATGAGACTTCTCCGAGGTCCCTGACTTAATGGGCCCGCCAATTCATCAACAAGATCACAAATCGACGTCACTGTCTGTAGATTAGAAATCTCATTTTGGGCTCCGACGTTGTAGGATTCACCCAGCTCACCATTTCTTAGTATCTGTCGAAGAGCACTGCAGTGGTCGCCGACATAAATCCAGTCTCTCCGATGATCACCACGTCCATAGACTGGAATTGGCAAACCATTAAATGCATTAGTTATTGTTTTTGGAATTAACTTTTCGGGGAACTGCCGCGGCCCATAGTTGTTTGAGCAATGACTAAGTAAGACGGGTAGCTCATAGGTCCGAAAATATGATCTAACAAAATGATCCGAAGACGCTTTAGAGGCAGAATAGGGATTACTGGGCGAATACCGATTTCGCTCAGTTGACGGTAAGTCGTCTAAATCGAGAGCTCCGAAGACCTCATCTGTCGACACATGAAGAAGGCGAAACCTTCGCTTTAAATTCTCATTTTTTCCCAAATAAGATCTTATCGCCTCAAGAAGAGAAAAGGTTCCCAAGACATTAGTATTTACAAAATCAATGGGCGCATGAATCGAACGGTCGACATGGCTTTCCGCCGCAAAATGGACCGCAGCATCGGGCCGATAGGTTAAAAGGACCTCTTCTAATCGAGTCTGATCAACCACATCTCCTTGAACAAATATGTACCTCGAATCGCCGTGAATTTCGGCCAAGTTCTCCAAATTTGCAGCATAGGTGAGCTTGTCATAGTTTATTACATCTCCCAAACCGGCCCGAAGCCAATCCAAGATGAAATTAGAGCCAATAAATCCAGCCCCACCCGTGACAAGAAGCTTCATAAAATCCCCTCTGGGCAATTCCAATTCAACAACCTGTAATGAGTCAATCACCCCCTTTTTAAACCGGTTCGGACTTCTCATTCCGCATGAGACAATCACAGACCCTGACGCAATGCCGCGACTATATAGACTCCGTTTGGCTGTTTATGATTAACTAAAGTCTCCCGTTTCCTTCGATGGAGGTCAGATGACTCAATTTTGGAAGCTCGCGACCGCTGCTTTGCTGGCGGTGGGTCTCTTTTCCAATGTCTCGTTATCTGAAGAGCCCACCCTGGATGGATATATCGATCAAATTGTTGACGGTGTTGCCGGGGGATGGGCCATTGATATGCAAGATCAGGGAGCGAGCGTTGAAGTTCAATTTTTTGTGGATGATCCCAAGGGAAGGAACAAGAAAAAATTTAGTGGCGTGACTCAGGCTATTTTGCCAAGGCCCGACTTACTCACCGCTGGTTTTCAAACCGAGACTCATGGATTTCAGCATGAAATAAATTTTAAATTCTTAGATGGAAAGCCACACAAGCTTTATGCGTTTGCAGTTTCAACTAAGGACCCTAAGATCCGCCACCTCTTAGGTGGATCGGGAATGGAATTTAAATTTAAAAGAACGATTAAAAAGAAATAGGGACCTTGAAGCGATATTTATTATTTGTTCCTTTAGCCATTGGATGTTACCTCCGATTTGCTTCTTTGGGGGGGTCTCCCCTTTGGAGCGATGAAATTTCAACCCTGTTTTACCTCACTGACAAAGATCCAAATTCTCTTTTGTGGGATGCAAACATCCCCACTTTTCTAGCAATCATGTGGGGCTGGATTTCAGTGGTTCCATTAAACGAATTCACGCTTCGTATTCCCGCCGCATTGTTCTCAATGTTCGCTTTGCTCCTATTTGCGAGAATGTGCGCCAAATACCTGCCTTTAGAACAGGCCTTTTGCTCCCTCATGCTATTTGCTTCAAATCCTCTTAGCGTCTGGTACGCAGGCGAAGCGCGATCCTATTCAATGCTTGAGCTTGCGGGTGTGGCCACTCTTCTCGCAATAATGCCTCAAGCTGGCGTTCCATCTTCTCGCTTTCGCCAATACCTTCCTCTTGCTGCGCCACTTATCCATGGCTTGGGAATATTTAGCTTTATGGCAGCTTGGGTTTCACAACAGAATTCTTTAAGAAAAATTTTAAATCTGAAGAATCTTGGATTTCTTTTGGTTCTGATTGGAGCCAATTTCATCACTATTCGATGGCCATCCTTGAATTGGATTGGCGCCTATGGTCCTGTTGATTGGTTTTCAAAAACTCTCTCCGCAATAAGTGCCATCGACCAGCGCTATGGATTGATTGTGGGAATTTTAGCTATCATGGCAATCGCATCGCCAAAGAGCTCCCATCGAACTTATTTTCTTTCTCAAATTGTACTTCTCGTAGTGATAGCTGCTTTTTTGGGAAAGGCAGTGATGGCTCCACGTTTTTGGATTCTTCTTATCGCCCCCCTTTGCTTGACCTCGGTGACCTTTATGAACCGGTTTCAGAGTATAAGGCGAGGTCGCCATTTTTTTATCGGCATTATTCTATTGTTATCCACTGGCTTCGCGATGAGCAGCGCGCAGAATCTCGGCAGAGAGCGGGGCGGATGGATGAAAGCCAATTCGATCCTTGGTGATGGAGATTCTTCCGTTCTCGTCGTGGGGCGCTCTGAGCTTTTCAGGTATTTTAGATCCCCTCGTTATAGTTTTATGAGACCTCATCAATTTGTGACTCAGTTTTCGGATTTCCCGCAGGGGTCAATTTTGTTGACGAGTCTTTTTAACGTCTCCCTTATTAGGGATCAAGTTGGTGCAGAGAATATCGAGTTGATAGCAAATTTTTGTTCTGAATGCTTTGAGCCCGTAAGTTTATTGAAAAAGGTTGGCCCCACGAAATTGGAATAGAGCGCATGGAAGACTATGGTCCAACAGACAACATTCTCCTTAGCCTAAATGTGCATGGGCTTTCTATCAATTTACGAGGATCGTGTTCTTCTCAGGTCGTTGATTTTGTTCGCCAATATTTCAAGGCCTTTGAGTGCGTATCCTCTATTTCTGCCAACGTGGAAATTGAATTGGGCCACACCGCCCCCCCCAAAGGCGCTCTCTTGATATTCAAAACTCGAATGTTTAGAGTCTTTCAAAAAGGTTGGCTGCGAATCTGTAACTATGATGCTGATCATTGGCTCTCGCTGCGCAAATCCAAAAATGGAGTTTCCGCTTTTATATCAGGTACAGATGAAGCGCCTATGATCGAAATGATAGTCATCCTGCTGTTAAGCCAAATTGGAGAAGGCCTGGATAAACTTGGGCTCCACCGCCTTCATGCAGTTGGTTTCGTAACCGGCAAGACCGCGATTGTGATTCCAAGCCCCTCCTACGGCGGAAAATCCTGCATGGCTTTTGAAATCTTAAAAAATACTGACTTTGCTCTTCTTAGCGACGAATCGGTTCTCCTTGATAAAAGACTAAACGCATATGCCTTTCCAATTCCGATCGCACTTAGAGACTCCTATGCCCAAACTCTTCCGGATCCTGAAAGACAGACCCCAGTTTTCAAGAGAAGGGGGCTCGAGCCCAAATACCTCTTTTCAATCCCCAGTCGTCGAATCGCTCCAAAACCTGCCCCAGCAGATTTTTATTGTGGCATGGGAATGTGGAGTTCATTTCATTGCGCCTGGAGCCTCCTTTGGGGCCTCGGAAATGCACAAATGGTCGAGCTCATGCTACGTCCAGACAATTTTATTGTCCTTCTTCAGATCTTTCTTAAAAGACTAAGAGTTTCTTTAATCTTAGTCTGGAGACTGGTCTTCATTCGGGGTCGATTCGCAGGGGATCACTCCACCCATACTCAGACGGGCCATCGATCGCACTCACCCTCCGCCGCGGGACCCAAAGGGTACCTGTGGAAGCAGCTGGAATCATAAGATGACAAAAATGGGAATCCACCTGTACTGACTATGATCGTTTAGGCGCCACCCTTACTGCTCCTCGAGGGCCTGCAAGTTGCATTTTGGATTCAATAGATATGTTTCAAATCATTGATTTAAGACGAAAATTGTCTCTTGCTCTATTTTTAGTCACTGTGATTGCCATCTTCCCCTCCCACTCCTACGCAAAGAGACCGGTCTACCCTATTTGGAATTTGGATATTCGCTCAATAAAGGATCAGGCACTGATCGAATTTCTCCAATCTCGTGATCCTTTTGACGAGAGATCTTTGGGAATTTCTGGTCTCAGCGGTGTCTATCCCAAGCTCGTGAAGGTGGTTGAATCCTTAGTGAGTGAAAAAGATTCTCCTCGGCCCCTCTTCGTGATCATTCAGGATTCGATGGAGCCCAACGGGTCTTATTTAAAGTCTATCTCCGGTCCCGACATTTTAGTCATTAGCCTCGGAATGCTATTATTCGTGGAAAACGACGATGAGCTTGCCTTTGTACTCGGCCATGAACTGGAGCACGAGTCTTCAGACTTGAATACCCGGCGCCGAATTGAACGCCCCTTTGCCAGCTTCAATTTTTCCCATCTCAATTATGATACAGAAGATCTTCGCTATTTTTTACTCGACCGAATCGCTGAAACTGAGGTCGATATAAAATCTGTCATCAATCGACTGTACAATAAAGGCCGAAATCCACTCGGCGCAAGAACCGTACTCCAGCGCACAAAAGAAATATCGGGGAATTCGTACTCGCACTCTAACATAAACGCTCGTATCACCGCTGTCGACGGAGTTCTTTTAGCCATGAAGCGAAGATATGGCGTTCAATACTCCGATGGAGCGTTTTCGACCGAATTTATAAACCCGGATTTTCATCAGTCATTTTCGGATCTCCGTTTTAAAAGGCGTCAACGAAAAATGTTTGGAAAATCGCTCAAATCTTTT
>JAPKGD010000122.1 GCA_026648125.1 Bdellovibrionales bacterium
GCGGAGCTCAGCTTCTTGGAGCCGAAAGCCATTGGGCGCTGAATCTGTGGCTTGATTGCCCTGGTCACCTTGGCGAACCATGAAGAGCGCATTTAGGCTAATATCTGGGTTTAAATTTGCTTGGGCCTGGGCCGATGGGAGAAAATAACTAAACAATACCAATAATAAAGAGCAGGCGAACATAATGACCTCGCTATTGAAAAATTAATTTTTAGGCAAAAAGATTTACGACGTTTTCTCAGATGAGGTGGGGAGGTCCGCGTAAATCAAAAAAGTGGGACACCTTAAAGAGGTGTGGAATTTCGATGGGAGTGAGAGGTGGTTGGGAAGCCTGGTCTGGAATAGAAACATTGAGTTCTATTTTCGCAAGAGACTCAGTCGGAGTTGAGAGAACAAGGCAAACCTCGCAGCCGTCACGATCGAGCCCATGATGGGACGATAGATGGTAGGAGGACAGGCCGAGCCAACATAGATAGAGGACAACAACAAAGGATACTTTCAATCGATGTGAGTTCACTGGGCGAATAAACTAATCTATCCCAGCTCCGCTGTAAACTGGCTGATAACGCTCTAGCCAGGGCCAAGGCCGAGAAAACGACCAGATTGTTCTTAATACAATCTACAATAATTTTGTAGGTGCACAAAATCACAGAGAAATTGGGATTAGGACTGTTGACATCAGTGGGGTCTAGTATTACCTAATGTTCCGCTCGGGGGCTGCCGTTAAGATGGCTAAGGGTCGGCTCGACCGAACCAAAACTTTGACCAGGACGTTGAAGGAGACCTAGGCCATGCTGGTACTTACGCGAAAACTAGGCGAAAGCATAGCAATCGACGATCACATTAAAATTCGAGTTGTTCAGATCAAGGGCAAGCAAGTTCGTTTGGGCATTGAGGCGCCAAAGGACACGAAGATCCACAGAGAAGAGGTCTATCAGGCCATTCAGAGTCAAAACGTGGAATCGTCCCAATCTGCCCCTGACGCCGCTCGGGCAGTCGGTAAACTCCTTAAACCATAAAGCTGGGACGATGCGTCGCTGGCTTTAGGTCCTGCTCTTGAAATGGGCATTCACCGATATTTTGTCTTGTCGTGTCTTATGTTTGTGGGCATCCTGAATTTAAGGGGAGGGTGGGGATGAAGATCCAAACATCCAGATTTGGTGTGATCGAGGCTGAGCCAGACGATCTCATTGATTTTCCAGAAGGCCTTTTGGGCTTTAACTCCCTCCGCAAGTTCGTTCTTTTCGACGATCCAACCGATGATATTTTTGCGTGGATGCAAAGTTGCGAAGAGCCCAGCATTGCCTTTCCTATTCTGGAGCCGGAGCTATTTGCGCAAACTTATAAAGTTTCTTTGAATAAGCACGATTTGGATGCCCTGAAGCTTCAGACGAGTGAGGGCTTTAGGACTTTTGTCGTGATCACCATCCCTCAAGATCCGACTCAGATGACAGCCAATATGAAGGCTCCCGTGGTGATTAACGTGAATCGCCGCCTGGCCCGACAGTGTGTTCTTCAAGATAATCAATTGGCGATACGTGAACCAATATTTGCAAAGCTTCAGCAAAGAGTTGTGCAGAATCCCCAGGTTCCCATCAAAACTCAGGCTCGAGATCCTGAGATGCCGATTCGTACAACTCGGCCTCCAGAGTCTGAACCCAGCATAGGTTAAGGTCTTCTTAGACCTACATCGAGTTTCTTCTGTTTCAGTTCAAGCCAGTCTCATATTCATCCGAAGAGTTTGTTAGCCAAGGATGGCGCAGATCGAATGTTTCCAAGGATGGTCGTTATCGACCCATGGAGGGTGATTATGCGTTGTCTATGGCTGGCTGCCATTCTCGTCTCAAGCTTGAATGCTTGGGCGCAATCCGAAGAAATTACTGTTTTCGATATGCGAAAGACTCTTGCGCTCTCCGACAATGAGCCAACTTATCGCGATTACTATTTGTCTAAAGGTTTTAATGTCGGACTCAAACCCGGAATGATTGTGACCGTGAAGCGAAAAATGCCACTCTACGATAGCATTCATAATCGGTCCGCTGGAGATCTGAGTGTGGCCGTGGCAAGAGTGAAGATCATTCATTGTGAACGAAATTTAGCGGTGGCTCGACTGTATGCAGATTTTTCTCGTGAATCTCTACCTGCCCTTGAGGACAATTTTATCATGATTGGCGATCAGGTTGATTTGGCCACGGCAACGACGGAATCAAAGGTAAAAGCGAGCAAGGCCGCAGAAGCCAAGGACATTCCAGAAAAATCGGAAAAATTGCCAGAAACCGCACAGACAGCCGAATTTAGCGTTGATTTCGCCTCCCAGTCCCCAGATAACGTGACCACGGTCCGTCCTGTTGACGGCCCTGTGGTGCAGTGACGACAGACAAATACTATCGACTTCATTTAATGCAAATCACTCGTGAGCAAGAAGACTTGCTGACGGAGTGGTGTTTTACCCAAGGTGCAAGCGGTGTCGCTGAGGCCTTAGACTTTTCCCAGAGCCTCGAAGACTACTCTGTCGCCACCCAAAGCCAGGAAGTCTTTTCTTGTGATGTTTTTTTTGAGCAAGCTCCTCCGGCAGATCTCATCGATGAACTGCGCGCTCGCTGGCCGAATATCGTTTGTAAGCTCACCAGCGAAGCCAATCAGGATTGGTTGGCGGAGTGGAAAAAGGGTTTTGTTCCCTTTCCATTGGTACCTGGAATTTGGGTTGTTCCGCGTTGGTGTGAGGTCCCTAAAGAAGCGGAGCAGGTGATATGGATGGAGCCGGGAATGGCCTTTGGAACGGGCACTCATGAAACCACACAGTTGGCAGCCCACCTTCTTAAGGAAGCTCTCACCAAAAGACCTCATGCTCGAGTTCTTGATGTAGGGACGGGTACCGGAATTCTGGCCATTTTAGCCAAGTTGCTAGGGGCAAAGGAAGTCATTGCCACGGATATTGACCCTGAAGCGGTGCGAGTCGCTCAGGAGAATTTTGTTCTAAACACCGTAGAAGAAATAGAAGTTTCAACGAAGGAATTGTCTGAGATCCACGGTGAATTTGATGTGGTCGTCGCCAATATCATCGATGGTGTTTTGATTGTTCTACAAAATGGGCTCAAGAAAAAGGTCAGCGATGAGGGCGCACTGGTTTTATCGGGAATTATTGACGAACGCCTTCAACACTTCAAAGAGCGCTTTGTACTGCCACCGCTGAAATTGGTGGAAACAGGACGGGAAGGCGAGTGGCACGCATGGCTGTTGGAGCGAGGCTAAAATCATGCGACGGTTTTGGTTAGAGAATTCCAATTGGGTCAATGAACGGCAAACTCTGAGCGGCGACCTATTTCACCACCTTCGCGATGTCTGCCGCTTTGGCGTAGACGACAAGTTTGAGCTCTTGCATGGTGGTGAGGCCTATTTTGTACGGGTTGTTCAAGTTGATAAGCGGCAAATGGAAGTGGAGCGCTTAGAAACTCGGCCCATTCCCGCGCTTCCCCGTCCGCATATTCATCTGGCCTTGTCCTTACCCAAGTTTCCAAAGGTGGACTGGATTGTGGAAAAGTCCGTGGAACTGGGGGTTAAGGCGATTCATCCCTTTGTTTCGGACTTCAGCTTTACTCGCGAGGTCCGCCAGGTCCCAGAGGCGAAAATGGAGCGCTGGCGAAAGCTCATACGTCAGGCGGCCCAGCAATCAGGGCGTGGGGAGCTTATGAGCATGGAGGAGGTCTGTACACTCGAGCAGATACTCGCTCAGATTAACCAGAAAAAGGACGTTTTGGGTCTATTTCCCTACGAGGGGGAGTGCCCAACCACCCTTAAAGCCCATCTGAGGGCTCTACCTCACCGAGATTTCTCGGAAATTTGGCTGGTGGTGGGTAGTGAGGGGGGCTTTTCCCATAACGAGGTAAAGGTCATCGCTCAGGCCGGATTAACACCTGTTACATTGGGGGCTCAGGTCCTGCGGGTTGAAACGGCTTGCGTGGCACTGGCCAGCATCCTAAAGTATGAGTTTGAAGCTCAGGAATGAGAAAAAGGGGGCTCGCGTCATGGATCCATTTGAGGAATTTGAGATTAAGCCACTCTCTGAAGGACTTGGATTTCATAAAAAGGCCACCAACCTTTCTGAACAGGTTAAAAAGGCAGGCCTCACTGAATCTCAGAGTCTAAAAGTTCCCTCGATGGGAATGACTGAACAGAGTCAGCTGAAAAGCGCTCAGCGCCCTCAGACCTTTGATGACTTACTAAAGGCGCTAGAAACACCAGCTCGGCCCAAGACACCTTCTGTGAGCAACCTTGCGCAGTCAGCCGCAAGTGCCGCTTCGACTTTTGGAATCAACAGTGATTTAAAAATCACTGAACCCTTGCCTTCTCCAGGAACGGCCCGAAAGAAAGCGATGGAAATCGAGATTCCTCCTCCGGTGACTCCAGAGTTTCCAAAACTCAATCAACGTCCTCCGCAGACGCCACTTTCTAAAGTGGTTGAGAATGTGGGGCTTCGTCGAGGAGCGGCGGATTCGCCCATGCGCATGCTCGAGCGCTCTTCTGCATCTATTCCATCTGCGATTTTGGATGGCGTGGTTGTATTTGCGATGTCATTGATTTTTTTAGTGGCGCTGATGACCATCACAAAAGTCGATCTTGCTCGGTTGGTATTCAGCGTCGGCTTGGATATGCCTACTAAGATGGCCTTTGGCGTTTTGTTTGGCTCGATCGCAATGATGTATGTGGTGGTCGTGCGAAGCTTTTTTGGCCGCACCCTGGGAGAGTGGACGTTTGATCATCAGATGGGTGACGACCAACAACACGAAAAGGTGAGTTACCCCTTTAAGGTTTTGTGGCGTGAAATTTTAGTGATGGGAACTGGGATTGTTCTTTTCCCGCTTCTTTCATTGATTATGGGACGGGACCTGCTAGCTCCGCTTACGGGCCTCCAGCTCTATCGTAGCCGCTAGTTGAGTTCCCCTTGGGTCAGGTCTTATCCTCTGAACAATTAAAAAAAATCCTTGCGACCGAGAGAGTGGGTCGCAAGGTCGTCTTTACCAATGGCTGTTTTGATATTTTGCACGTGGGCCATGTGCGCTACCTCAATGAAGCACGAGCTTTGGGAAATTTGTTGGTCGTTGGGCTGAATAGCGACAGCAGTGTAAAACGACTGAAGGGTGAGTCACGCCCCGTTCAGCCTGAGCTTGATCGCGCCGAGATCTTATCAAATTTAAAATGTGTCGATTACGTTGTGCTCTTTTCAGAAGACACACCGCTCGAATTAATCAAAGCGGTAGAGCCCGATGTGTTGGTCAAGGGCGGTGATTGGCCGGTGGAGAAGATCGTCGGTTCAAAAGAGGTTTTGGCTCGCGGGGGAGAGGTTCGTTCCTTGAAGTTTCATCAGGGGCACTCCACAACGGGAATTCTTGAGAGAATAATCAAGCTCTAAGCAAAAAAAACGGCAGGCTTCAGAGAGCCCGCCGTTATGAGATTGTCCCAACCGCTTAAATTATACCAACCGCTTATGCGCTTCGAGCGCTATCCTTCGCCGGTCGTGTCGCTTTACCCTTGGAGGGGTCCTTTTCGAGTTCTACTCGGAGCACTTCCAGCGTCTTCACTCGCGAATCAATTTCACTTAATAGTTCGTTGATCTGGCGAATATTGCGATGGATGCCATCTTGGCCGCTGACCTTCACCGTATCTTTGTTCTCTGAAATTCGCTTCAATGCGCGTTCGTAGTGGGCTTTGCTTCGAAGTAAAATCCCACGAGACTTCTCGTATTGATTGACTAAGCCCGTAACGGATTCACTGGTGACATTTTGAGTTTCTGAAGTCACGGCCATTTGAGTTGAGGTGGCAATCCAATACTCTTTTATGCCGGCTTTATAATAGTTGTCGCCGGCTTCTACGTCTTCCGTCATTTTTTGCGCCTCTTTTTCTGGGTCCTTAACGCAGCCAACGGCCAACGCGATTACAGCAAATGACATAACAAGTGTTTTAAACATCTCATCTCCTCGGTTCGATAAAAAGTGTAGCAATTCGAACCGAGACCTAATGCAGAGGCTGTGCCTAATAGAGGTTTGGATTATTTCGATTTGAGTGAGAAATTCATCGACACCCTGTAAAAATGGGGGTGCCGTAGAAGGGCATAGGAACCCCCCAAAAAGAGGAGCTCCTCAAATAAAGGTCCAGTAACTATCGCCTTCCGCCACCACCGCCGCCTTTGCGGCCCTTGCTGGGTAC
>JAPKGD010000123.1 GCA_026648125.1 Bdellovibrionales bacterium
CGCTCCATCGCACCGGAACATCGCCGGAGTGAACAATTTCGGCCGAATTAGAATCTGCGCAAATGAAATTCTGTACAGGCGCTTTGAAAATTTCAATGGCCCTCAAACAATCCGATTTCTCTTTAGCAAAATTTAAAGCCCGAAACACACTCAAGACCGGGCTACCCCGGTGTGCCGTCCACTGCATAAATAAACCATGGCTACCCTCTTGATAAAATAAGGGGCCAGCCTCACTCCACCACATCGGAATAACTTGAGGTGAACCCCCTCGCACCCGAATAGTTTGCTCTTCCAACAAGAGCGATGTCCAATTTTCACCAATCCTCGCTTTAAGCTGCTTCTCCTGAACTTGTTCAACTTCCGCCTCAAACCAATCAATGACATCTGTGGTCCCATTAGTCACAGCCCAGCCAACCTGAGGAGTAAACCCCGAAAGCACCCACACCTCTCCTGGAAAACCAGCTCCGTAGACATCAATATTGGGCCCGCTGAGTTGAATTTCAAACCAGATATTTGGAAGGGTAAAGCCAAGATGAGTATCGTTCGCCAGAATCGAATGTCCCGTACGACTTCTTTCTGGTCCCACAGCCCAATTATTGGAGCCATTACTCTCGACCGGTTGAATAAGATACTTTGGTAGATTTTGAATTCGATCAGAGAGCGCTAGGCCCTCCGGGACCTTCATGCGCTTGAGTTTGGTCCCAATCTCAGAGTCTGAAAAGGGAGCCTCAAAATCTTTGGACATAAACTCTGGAAACAGGGACTGGATCGCTTCAACCCCAAATTTTCTCTTATATTGGGTTAAAATAAGATCAAAGCTTCGACCAGAGAGATTGAACGTCATCGCCGCTGCGAGCTCGGCATAACGCCTCATCTCCCAGCGCTCGGGCCTTACGCCTAAAATACGATATTCGGAAGGAAGCCTATCAGGCGTCAATTGATCTATCCAGGCGTTTACTCCGCGAGTATAGGCTTCGAGGTCACGAAGTGCGTTTTCATCTTCTTCAATGGTCTCCATGATTTTTTGCACCACTCGACGAAGTCCAATTCTCACAAAGAACTCATCCATTTCTACAGTTTGCGCACCGAACATCTCGGAAAGGCGCGCCCCGCCCGATCTTGTTTGAACATCCATTTGAAAAAGACGCTGGCTTGCATGAATAAAACCTTGAGCAAAAGCAAGATCCTCAACTGACTCCGCAAACACATGGGGTACTTCATACTCATCCCAAAATATCTCAATATCTCCCTTAATCCCGTTCACGCGATAGGTTTGACTTCTGAGCTCAGAAGTTAAAGGCCTCTGCCAAAGCCCACCAAACGGGCTCAACAAGGGAATGAGGGCGGGCACTTTACCCCAAGGCTTTGACAGCCCCAAGAGAAGACCCACCATAAGGACAGCAGAGATGATTTTTCTGATAGGGGAATTCATGATTTTCCAACATACAGAGAAAGATTAAGACTAATAGAGCTCGACGCGGTCGTTTTCTTTAAATCCAGATCCCGAATGAATAACCGCAATTGATCCATCCTTACCAAAGTAGGAAATCACTTCAACGGTTCCCTTCATCCGACCAGGAGCCTTACCGATAAAGCGCCCCGTTTCTGGATCAAAAACCTCTTCACCCTCTTCAGTGATTTTAAGTATATCGCCAATCTGCAATCCCGAAAGTCGGCCAGCGTTAACAAACACTCGCTCTCCTGAGATCATTGCGACTCGCCCTTCCCAATTGAGCTTTTCCACAGCGCGAGCAACTCCTGGGATAATTCCTGCAATAGCTTTTTTAACGGCCTGGGAAATGAGCTCGGGATCTTCTGACAAATAGCGATCCGAAAAGGAAGATTCCGCCACTCGAGTCGTTACTGAATCTACAACGGCTGAGCGCACGTCGTTGAGCAATTCCCTTCCTGTTTTACTCGAATACATTCGAATACGTATTTTAGCTTCAACTTGGGCTTTCAATTGTCTTACAATCCCCACCTGGTCGCCAATTCGTCGAGCCTTAACTTCAAGAATCTTACCTTCAAGAACAGCAGCAACTCCCATGCCCGAGGTTGCCTTCGCCAATTCGCCCAAATCGTATTCGTTTTCAGGATTCAAAAATTTTTTCGGATCCTGATTGAAATCCTCAGGAGAAACCATAACAAACTGACCGGTACGCGAAAGCTCTCTCACCACAGTGCGACGAGCCTCTTCCGCAACTCTCACTGCGCGCTGAGGCTGTTCGTCTAAAAAGGGAAGAATAAATAGACGGTGCCTGAGCCCCGCCTCAGCATCTCTCGCTTCAAACGGAACATCTCGAATTTCCGGTGGAGCCGTTTGTGAGCTTTTTGAAGATTTGGAGAACATTGAGCAACCAAGCACAGGAGTTACAGCAATGAGGACACAACCTAATCTAATATAGTTCTTCATGGCCTTATTTTAACAAGGCCGCTTGGCCTAAGGATACCAGACCCTCGTCCAGAAGTTAGCGGGGCGTGACCTTTAATTCTACCGAGTCGGACTCTACGTTGGTCACACTCACTTGAAAGCGGGGAAAGTTCTTCCCGCGAATAGAGTCCGCAAGCTCAACCGCGCCAGAGGAGGAGTCCGTTTCGAAAAGCACACGGCCAGGCTCAAACCGACGTTCTTTAAGCGTCTTAAGATCTTTAACCTGTTCGAGAAGAAGTCGTTTAAACTGGCTTATTTGTTGGTAAGAAAGATCGCCATTCACTGCCACATTCAACAATGCCGCCCCAAAAGTGCCACTTTTCCAAGCCTCTAAAATCTGAATTGAGAGGTCTCCCACCAGCTTGTCCAAAACTTCATCAACCTTGGCCTTAACGACCTGCTGAAAAGGACCTGGTTCCGTTGAATAACTGCGAATTACTTCCCCAATCACTCGCCCATTGCTGGCATGGAGAGCACTTAAACGCACATCAATTTTGAACACGTCCGATCTTACTCGATCGGAAGAAATTATTACTTGCCCCTTTGTAACCACTTGGGCGCGATAAAATTCGCTGAGTTGTAAGAGATCTTCTGTTCCGGGATTTTCTGTCATCAGCGCCGCAGGTAACTGAAGTCGATACTCCGAAACCACCGGTTCAAGACCGAAAAAACCTTTGTTTCTTAACTCAGTTCGAAGAGATAAATTAAATCGACGAGCCAAATCAGACAACACAGGCGCGGTCGAAGGCGCCTGAGCCCACCATGAATAGCTTTGCGAATTCACTCGATCAGAGAAGGACACCAGGGGCAACACTTTTGGCGGTCCATCGGCCTTATAAAGTAACCCCTCTTGCAACAAGAGCGCTTCAAGATTTTTAAGGGAGACTCTCATATTGACCCCATATCTTAAGCTATCTCCCAAAACGACTGGAGACCGGGCCTTTATGAACAAAATATATTTTCCAGAATTTCTCACAATTCGGTTTTTTATCACACTTTGGTTGCGAGCGAGCTTACTCTCCCCTATCAACTGGGCAATAAATTGATCACTCACTTTTGTAATGGCACGCTCGAATACTTCGCGTTGGCCTCCCCCCACTTTTCTTTCGATGTCGACGTCAACCACCGTATCGACCACGTCTTGAGCAATCGCTTGCAAAGAAAATGTAAAGATTAGACCCGACAACAACATGAAACTCGCGAATTTTCTCATGCCAAAATCATAGCGAAGGACCATCGTCTTGACTACTTCAGGCAACACCCCGCGTAACGTCTAGATCGCCCCGCAAGGCCTCCCGAAGTGGGCTCCAAGCAAATAGAATTGGGATGTGGCAAAACCCTCTCTCACCCTTTTTATTGCCCTCTTCTTTCTCGAAAACGGATTCGCCTCTTCTCAAGAGCCAATCTGCATCGCTGGCAGCCGAGACAACTTATCTTTAATGGAGACTTTTAACGACCTCGACAATAAGGATAACTATCCAATTTCCCTGTTTAGAAACTGGAAGAGTCAAATCAGAAAGACTGCCCAGAGGATGACAGGACTCATACCAATAGAGGCTCCCAATTGCGAAACTCAAAGCCCGGACCCTATTTCTCGCCTCAAAGAGTTCTTTAAATCTCCCATCAAACAAACCATTCCTGAAGCATTACCCAAAGCCGTTCTCGAACCAAAAGTCGACCAAATAGATGGGGCGTGCGTCAGTTCTGTGATTCGCCAAACTAACTTCACTCCTGTTGCTGGAGCAAATCATTACGTTTGTAAGAGCCAAAACTCCGAAAAGCCCCTTCCGGAGGAGAAAACCCCTTGTGTTACCGAGGAAATGTCCGATTACGCCACCTGGTTAACCAATCAAGCTTTATTGTGCCTGTCGGAAGATGACCCAGCTTTGGACGCAACAACGATATTCAAAATGATGAACAACGAATCGCGATTTTCATTTCTCGTACATTACGGAGGAGGAACCGGGATTACGCAGCTGACTCGACCCGGCGCCTATGGAGAAATGGAACGGGATCTCGGCGGTGAACGATTTCTTAAATCGAAGTTGCAGTCAGGCCGCAAGAGCTGCCTTCCTTTTGCTCCCTTGCTTAATGACGAGCCGAGAGACTTTCCTTGCTCTGTTTTACAGCCGGGAGCTGGCGTGGCTCGAGCGATATTCTATGGGGTTGGATACTTCGCCTATCTTAAATATCCACCCAAAGGAAAAAATGTACCGTCTCGCGTACTGCGTATGAGAGCAGTCAGCCGCATCGGGCAATATCCGGTCAACCAAGATCCCGATCAAGACTCTAGAAACAAACTCATAAACGACGTCGTCTTGGTTGCTTACTCGAATGCGGGCCCCGCCGTGGCGTACAGTAAACTGACGGAGTCTCTTCAGAATCTCGGCTGTAACAGGTCCAATCCTAAGTGTACGGCAAAAGCTTTGAGAACGGATTACAGAGTGAGAATGAGTCGGTATTATCGCACGGTTCCGATGGGGGCTTCGGAACCCATTGGCAAAAACGAGAAGAATCCTGCCCCTCGTCCCAACTACTTGAGAGAAATTGAAAAACGTGCGGCGTCTCTCGACCGGGATGTAAAATCCTGCGTTATTGCCGCCGAGAAGTATTCAACTTTTGTTACCCAGCAAGAAATCAACAGACTCTATTCTGGAGGAATGAAGTAATGACTATCCTCTCCCTGCTGCTAACAGGTACTTTGCTTTTTGCAGAATCATCTCAAAAATCAATGGGCCTTGCTGAAATCCGCGCCCGAATCGAGGCCTCTAAAAATTCAGAAAGGAAATCTCAATTCGCAAGAATTTTTGAAAATCTAATAACAGCCCAATCGCAACTCGATGAAAACTCTGCAACTCTTGCCGGTGAAATCGAACTCGTTCGCATCTACTTAGAACCCATAAATGATCTGTTAAAAGGCTCAGTCACGGCCGGGGCCTGCAAAGCAACCCACGCAGAAATTGAATCCTTGGCCGGGAACAACCGAAATCAAAATGGCGAGCCACCTGAAGAGACCAAAGAGGCTCTTAAAATTCTATCTATTTTTTGTCGGTAATATTTAAGGCTATGGGTAAGCTTTTTTGCCGGTAGTCAAAGATTCGTTTTACATCCCCTTTCACGTACCAACCCGCTGCCAAATGCGAAATCCAACCCATCGGCAAAGAATACCGGACTCGATCTCGCATCAGCGTACCCCCGGCAAGAGCCGAGAACTCATGGGTATGATGCCAAAGACTGTAAGGGCCTAAAATTTGACGATCGACAAATCGTTTATTCTCGGACCAATCCTCAATTCGCGACTTCCACTTCACCGGAACTCCGTGCAAACGGAGGTGATATTCAATCTCAGTCCCCTCACCAATATGTGGAGTTGATTTACCAACCACCTTAAAATTGAGCCACTCGGGCGTAATTCGCTCTAAATTTTTCTCACTGGCGAAAAACGGAAAGGCCTCCTCTATGGGCAGGGGCAGCCATTGCTCATAAATGACAAGCTCCTCCCCTGGCCCCACGTTCCTGTACAAATCTCTGAGCGCCACTTCGTAGCTTTGAGATGAAAAGCGAAAACCTAAGCTTTGAGCCTGCTGAGGAAGAACTCTTTGACTGGCTAACATCAGCTCGGACATCTCCCCAAGCACTAGCTTCAAACCTAGCTTCGGAGCCGGAAGGACAGCAGGACGCCCAAAAACTTGAGCCATTATTTTTGTCATTTCGCTATTTCTTAATGGCGTGGGAGCGACGGCGTTAATAGGTCCGCTCCAACG
>JAPKGD010000124.1 GCA_026648125.1 Bdellovibrionales bacterium
CGTTCAGTGTCGACATGAAAGTCACTCTCACTCTTTCATCCGCAGACAAAAATTTCTCTACGTTTTCGATCATGCGCTTTTGATCTAGTCCATAACGAATATATTCGGCTTGCGGCCCCCAGGCCTCAAGACTGGTATAGAGCATAAACTCATCCACTTGAGTTGCGACCTGAGGTGTCCATTTTAGCAATTGAGCCATCGCTTGATCGGGCAAACTCAAATTTGAATTGATGGCAAATTTAAGATCCTTGTGACTGGTCTTACTCAGTGAATCCAAAATACGAAAGGTGTTCTGTGACAACAGCGGCTCACCGCCGGTGATTCTAAAAACTCGCAAATGATCTTTTAAAGACGGCCACCATGTCCAAAATGCCTCAATATAGGGATTCGCCTCTTCTTCAAAAAATGGCTGCGACGGTTTGCCATGCCCTGTGGGATAAGGACCGTACTGATTGATCTCTTGTTGCCATTTTGTAGAAAAATTGGCCGAGCAGTAGCTACATTTTAGATTGCATGCGCGCGAAAAACTAACTTCGAGCGAACGAGGTAAGAGGGGATTATTCCACTTCGCCTCACGGATTTTTTCAAAATCCATCCACGCCCAAGTTTCCGTGGATTTCAAATATCGGTCTGAACGGTGCTGACTCTTTAAATCTTCGACCGCCCAACAATAGGAACACTCTTTGGGCCGCTGCCCTTTTAGCATCAACTTTCGCTGCTCCATTTTAAACGTCGTATTATGGAGGGCCGTAGGGTCTTTTTTTAACTCCCTTAAGGGAACTCGATGCACTTTGGGATGATGACAGGAGTGAGTCGTTCCGCTCTCTAAATGCAGAGTGACTTGCTGCCACTTCGCGAGGCAAAAGCTCGGACTCACCTGATCGAGTTGTTTGAATTTTTCCATATCCATGGCTCGGCCCAATCTATAGACGTGGCACGGCGTGGGCTATATAGCCCGCGTCAATCCCCTGCCATTTCAATCACTTGATGCCCCCATACAGAACAGCGCTTAAGCCGTAGGCCATAGGGCCATCTCCCGCTATGCTACGGTCCGCATGGCGAAATGGCTTATTTTTATGATCGCTCTGACCGGCTGCGCCTCCGATGGGCTTTTGAGAGCGAAGGACTACCAACTCGCCCGAAAGCAGCTCGCCGACGATCAACCGGCTTTGGCCTTAGCGGAGTTTCCCAATCGTGGCGAGCGAAACGGTTTTCTCACCACCATTGAAAAGGGCTATTTGGGCTTGCTCTCGGGCCAAGCCGACCCTAAGCCACTGGTCAAGATTTCTGATCAACTTGAAAACCGAGAGGTTATTAAAGTCTCCCAGGAACTCGGTACCTTTTTTTACAACGAGTCTGAAGATGGCTATCTCCCCGCAGAACATGAAGTGATTTTTCTACACCTTCTCGCCGGCTACAGCTTTGCTTCGCGAGGAGACTTTGAGGGTGCACGAATTGAAGCGCAACGATCGGCCGAACTTTTACAGGGTCACTATAGCGAACGTACGGGAGACTTTGATGATCCTGGATTGAGGCTTCTTCTCGCCGGCCTCTGGCTTTACTGCGATGAGTGGGAACATGCTCGTGTGGATCTCCGCCGCGCTTATGAAATGGATTCGCGCTTAAGGTGGGCTAAAGATGCCGCCGAAAAAAGTGAGCCACCTTCGCATCTCCATATTGTTCTTGCAGGTATCGGCCCCGAACCAAAATGGAATCCAAACTCCACAAAGGCCGCTCTTACTGGTTTAAACAGTCTTGAATTTAAAATCTCACCCTTATCACTTGAGCCTTTGAGTTTAACTGGAGAAAATGGCCCATCTATCCTAATCAAGTCACCGCTCTCGACAGAAAATTGGTACAAGCGCCACCAGCTCCGTAACCATGAAATTCGCGATTTGGTGGAAGGCTCGAGATACTTTACTAAAGTGGCTGGAAAAGGCGCTGTGACAGGGAGCGGACTGGTCGCCACTAAACTTGTCTCCGGCGCCATTGTGATTATTGGGATTACGGCAGCCGTGGTCATCGTTGGGGGTGCTATCTACCTCCTCGCCGAAGCCGGTGCTGGGTCAGCAGGGGATGTGCCGACACTTCTAACTTCGATGGGACTTGGCATAGGTGGATATGCCTTAAGCTCAGCTTCTAAATTTAATCGAGATAGCACCAAGGCACTGACCGAAGACTGGAATGAAACTATGGATCCTGCTCCCACCTACCGATATTTGCGGTTTTTGCCCGATGCTATCTTTGGCTCACTCACACCCCGCGAGAATGCCTGGCTCATCGACGATTGGAGCCGGCGCGTCTCGCCCTTTGTCCACCTGGAATCTAAAAAACACCGGAGTAAGGTCTATCTCTATTTTACTCCTCGGCTTCATTAGTCAAATTTGAGCGCATCTTGAGTGGTCTAGCATTTCTTTGTACGCCTTAGCACTCCGAGCAAAGAGACCGATAAGGCCTTGAGGAAATTCAATACATGAAAACGAGAACCTTTGCCGCCCTTTATAGCGGAATCATTTTTATCGCACTCTATCTGGGCTCACAGATTTGGCCTGAACAATTTGCTCTAGGATTTCCAGCTCTTGTTGATCCCATTGGGTTTCTAAAAAAATTTGATTATCGCGGCATCATTGCGGGTCTTGGGGGGCTTGGGCTGGTACTTCTTCTAGAATGGAAGCTGGTCGGCTGGGAACGGTGTGGAATTAAAAAGGCGCTAAAGGCATCTGCTTCGACAAAGCGAGATATCGTCACCTGCCTCGCCTACGTCTTTGGTATTTGGAATTTAATTGGCTATGGAGCAACCCTTGGCGCATCGTTTTATTTAGGTAAATTTATTGCTCAGGATCACAATTTTAAAATTCTTGCTGCAATCCCTGGTGATTTCCCAAAAGCCGTGGCCACAATTTTTGTTGCTGGCTTTTTTGAGTATTGGGCCCATCGCTGGTCGCACACCTTTAAGCCGCTCTGGGCCCTACATAAATATCACCATACGGCCACAGAGATGTCGGTGTTCTCGGCCCATCGAAACAACCCCTTCTCGGGTCCAGTAATGGCAGTGATCACCACCATACCTTATTCGTATCTCGGCGGCACCCTTGCTTCGTTTGCGTGGATAGGAGCGATTCGCATTATTCTTGATTATGTTATTCACTCCGAAGTTCAAAGCTCCTGGGGATGGGTTGGACGATGGCTCCTGGTCTCACCCAACGCCCACCGCGTGCACCACTCTGCACACCCCAAGCATTTTAATAGCAACTTTGGCTTCTTTCTAATTTTCTGGGATCGAGTTTTTGGGACTTACAATGGGGACACTCACGTCAAAGAATTTGGCGCGCCGGACAAAGTCTTTAATCAAACTTCGCTCACTGAAGAAATGGCCGAATCCCTCTACCGGGCATTTCGGCCATCACGATCGGATTGAAGATTTAGATTAGTACCTGTGGCTACCGACCCTTGATCTTTACAAGAGCGATGGTCATACCGTCTCGGCTGGGGCCTTCTTCGTTCTGGATTCCGCTTTTGCGTGAAAAGATTTTGCTACTGATTTGATCTGACATTTGATCGAGCTGATCGATTTTCTGGTCATAGCCTGCAACAAGAATCGAATCATCTACGCCAGGCTGACTTCCCTTTTTAACCACCGTCACATCGGCAAACGCAGCTGGTGTTAAAAAAGCCAAAATAAGCGCGCAAGAAAATATCGTCTTATTCATAATGACCTCCATCGACGTTCCTCAATGATCCAACAATGTACTATTCGGCGACACTAGACTTTAGTTTTAGCTGTTTTTCGAAAAACTCTCAGACAGCGTATCAATATGAAACACTTGGGCCATTCAACGGTTATTTGGAGCAACATTGTTCCTACAATAAACCCCTGAAGCTCTTAAATTTGAACTGGCGTAATTTGATTTAATAGAGAAAGGGAGCCTTATGCAGGCCCCCTACCAAACAATTACATGTTTGCGTTAAAGCGAATCCAAGCAGTTCGCCCAAGAAATGTTTCGTCGCCCCGCCACCCCTTTTGGGGGCAAATTGAACTTGCCAAATCACGCCTTGAGAAAGTACCGCTAGATAATATCTTCCTTCAGACAGGTGCCCTAATTGATGATCGAACAAACGAGTGAAATGCCTATGGCCTCAAAAAAATTACCTCCCTCCTCAGAACTCGGTTTTGGCCGCATCTTTACGAATCACTGGTTTTCAAGTCATTATAGCGCTGGCAAGGGTTGGTATAAATCAGCCGTGGAACCCTATGGAAACATCTCGATGAATCCTGCGGCCTCAGTCCTTCATTATGGCCAGGCTCTTTTTGAAGGAATGAAGGCCTTTCGCCAGACCGATGACTCCATCGTGCTTTTTCGGCCTGAATTTAATTATAACCGCATGGTTAATGGCGCCGAACGACTCTGTCTTGAGGCTCCGCCAAAAGCGCTGTTCATGCAGGGATTAAAGGATTTGTTAACTCTTGAAGCAGATTGGGTACCAAAAGATCCTTCCGCTTCTTTGTACATTCGCCCCACACTGATTGGTACAGAACCATTTTTGGGAGTGCGGCCGTCTCGAGAAATTCTCTTTTACATTATTCTTTCTCCTGTAGGTTCCTATTATCAAAATACTTCCGGCACAGTGCGAATTTGGGTTGAAGATCAAGCCGTTCGGGCCATCCCCGGAGGCCTCGGTGCAGTGAAGGCTGGAGCAAATTACGCTGCAAGCCTTCAGGCCGCTTTACTGACCAAAAGCAAAGGGTATGACCAGGTCATGTGGCTGAACGCCGATCATGATGAAATAGAAGAAGTGGGCACCATGAATGTCTTCTTCGTGTTTAAAGACGAAATTGTAACTCCCGCTCTCAATGGTGCGGTCTTGCCTGGGTGTGTTCGCGATTCCGTACTACAACTCCTTCGCCATCAAGGAAAGAAAGTCGTCGAACGGTCGATCAACATGACAGAACTCATCGAGCGCCATACACGAGGCGATTTACTTGAAGCCTTTGGAACAGGAACGGCGGCCGTCATATCTCCCATCGGCGATCTCAACTTTAAGGGGAAGCCCTACATTTTGAATGATGGCAAAGTTGGGCCGGTGGCCGAGAAAATATTTAAGATTATTAGTGGAATTCAGCGCGGATTGATCCCCGATCCCTTTGGATGGATCACGCGCCTTGAGAACCTCTAAGCCGAGAATCCTCGGCTTGGTCTCAGCAATTTTAGTTTATAGGATCTGTTGAAATGTAGAATGGCTAAGGACGGCGATAGCGCTGCGCCGCATTTACAAACAGGACCTGGTTCCTAAAAGAGGGCTCGACGTTGGTTGAGAAAAGGCGGTTAACGTCTTGAGATCTTGGGTCAAATTCTCATTTTTCCGATAACAAACTGAACGGACTTCGAGAAGGTTTAGCAGCTGTGATCGGATCACATTCTTCAATTCTTGTGACCTTAGGCGGAATCGCCATATTTATGTATGGGATGTCGATCGCCTCCGACCATTTGCAAAAATTGGCGGCAAATCGAATACGCGAAATCATCACCACTCTCGCGAAGCGACCCATTTGGGGAGTCGCGCTGGGAGTTCTTCTCACGATCATCTTACAGAGTTCAGGTGCCGTGACTTCCATGCTCGTGGGTCTTGGGTCAGCTCGAGTCATCAGCTTGTCTCAGGTGATGAGTGTGATTCTTGGGACCGCCATTGGCAGCACTTTCACTGTTCAGGTGATCAGCTTCAATGTGGCCCAATACGGTCTGCCACTGTTTGTCGCATGCTTTATGGTTTACTTTATGTCGCGGCAGAGAACGCTAACTAACGCCATGGCCGTGGGTATGGGGTTTGGTCTCATATTCTGGGGAATGGAAATGATCGCGTTAGGTACGGATGAGTTAAGGCACGTGCAAGTTTTCTCGAGCCTCCTTGAAGCCATGAAGGCCAATCCACTTTACACGATCGGTCTCACCGCGTTCTTTACCGCGGTCATTCATTCCAGTGCGGTAACAATTGGCTTTGCCATGTCGCTTGCAGCAGCAGGCCTCATCTCTTTGCACGATTCGGTATTTTGGGTTTTCGGCGCGAACGTTGGGACGACAGCCACCGCACTGATCGCCTCGATGGGTGGAAACTACGTCGGTCGGCAAGTGGCCTGGGCCCATTGCTTCTATAAGTTGAGTTCTGTGCT
>JAPKGD010000125.1 GCA_026648125.1 Bdellovibrionales bacterium
GTATTCTAAATTCAGTGAGAGTCAGGTGCACCTCTTCTGCATTCTGAAATACTTTATGGGCCTTCAGATCGATCGTAAGGCCGCCGGCTTCAATTTTTTCTGCTTCAAAAAACTCACGTCGTCGACGCAAAACGGCGCGAATTCGTGCGGCGAGCTCCTTCGCAGAGAATGGCTTTACAACGTAATCATCAGCCCCAACATCCAAGGCCGCCACCTTATCTGACTCGCCACCCATTCCGGTCACCATGATCAGGGCAAGACTCCGCCACTGTGGCTCTCGACGCAGAGCCCGGATCAACTCAAGTCCCGACTGGCCCGGTAAGCGGAAATCCACAAGCATGGCCTCTGGCCGAAACCTTTCAAGTACTTCTCGCACCTTTTCTGCCTCCTGAACACATTCGACAGAAAAGCCCTCATCTCGCAATACAGCGCTGAGGTAATCACACGTATCGATTTCGTCATCTATTACTAAAACTCGACTCACGAAAAAACTCCTGTTGCCTAGAATAAGTGAGTTAATGGGGCCTTGGCAATTTACTATCCTAGTGTGTTGGACCGGCGCGTAACTTATCGAGCAATTCTCTCAACTCATCAATTTCAACCACATACTGGCGCCCACAAAACTCACATTTCGCATTCGCTGGCTCATTGTCCTCGATCATCTTTTCGACGTCTACGTGACCGAGCAACATCAAGGCATTGGCCAACCGCTCTTTTGAGCACCTGCACTTATACTCCAAATCATACGGATGTTCCAACTCTTGAAGTTGAAAACCTTTGAGGTAGAGGTCACGGATCGCCTCAACGCCGCCACCTTCCGCCAAACTCTCAGACAAAGAGCCCCGCTTGGCAAAATTTTTCTCGAGCTTTTTAATCAAGTCTTCTGGGGCACCGGGCATGAGCTCAATAATAATTCCACCGGCGGATTCAACATAACCAAAAGCGTTTACTTTTACGCCCAAAGAAACGATCGATTGGATTTGGTGGGATTGCAGAAGGTAATAAGCAACATCGTCTCCCACTTCGCCCGTTTGAATCTCAACAGTTCCACGCTGTGCATGCTTTTGATGTGGCGCCGTTCGAACTACAGTCAAAAGGCCCTTACCGATTGCAATACCGAGATTGGTCGCGCCGAGCTTCTTGTGAATCTCTAGATGAGGGTGAGGAGTGTATCCTCTTACTTCACCCTCAAAATTCGCTTCCGCAAAAAACATCTCTAATGGCCCATCACCACGAAAATACAAACTCACCTGCTGCCGATGCTTAAGATGTGACGCCATGAGCACGGCCGCCACCATGGACCGCCCCACCGCCATTGTTGCTATGGGGTAAGTATTTTGGATGGCTTGCATTTCGCGGACGACCAAAGTTGCATCCACGACCGCGGCGCGAAAACTGAGGTCCTGGGCGACATAACGATGAACTCTCGACTTCTGTTCTTGAGCCATACCCCATCTATCCGCAAAAACAGTCAAAAATCAATGAACTTTCAGGGATTTAGGCGCGCGCAAATTCCCTTGCCAAAGGCCGCTGAGAACAAACATACTCCGACCGCTTGTGGAGGAAGGAATGGAAATGATATCGCCCAATCCAAACAATGGCCCGCGTCCAACATCTATGCAGACACCGACCGACCTTGAAAATCTAATTCGCCGCAAGGGCGAGTCCATCTTCAATGATCTTGAGTCCGACTCTTCGTCCATATTCAACAAGGATTGGTGGTACGGACGAATCATGGATTGGAGCATGAAGAACGAGCGTTTTAAAACGCAGATGTTTCGCTTTGTTGATGTTCTTCCTTACCTTAATTCAAGCTCAGAAGTTGCACGCCATCTCAAAGAGTATTTTGCAGATGGCGGCGAAGAATTGCCGGGGATTTTTAACTTTGGATTGGGGCTTGGCTCTTTGGCGCCCGGCCTCCTGGCGGGAACGGTCAAAAAAAATGTCGAACAAATGGCCAAAATGTTCATCACTGGAGAATCCCCACAAGGCGCTCTGCCCGTTATTAAGAAATCGCGCAAGAACAAGATATGCTTCACAGCTGATTTACTCGGCGAGGCCACACTTTCTGAAAAGGAAGCCCTTGAATATCAAACGCGATATCTCGAACTCATAAAAACTTTGGCTGAAGACTCCAAAAGTTGGGATCACACTCCGCAAATTGATGAAGATGAAAATGGTCCTATCCCTAAGGTGAATGTCTCGGTCAAAGTCACCTCCCTTTACTCGCAAATAGATGAGGCCGCCTGGGAGGAAAGCCTTGAAGTCTGCAAACAGCGTCTCCGCCCCATCCTCTACACTGCAAAAGATCGCGGTGTCTTTATTAACCTCGACATGGAACAGTACGCCCACAAAGATTTTACCTTAACTCTCTTTCGCGACTTATTGATGGAGCCGGACTTCCGCAATTGGAAGGATGTCGGAGTTGTCATCCAGGCGTACCTTCGTGACTCTTTAGAAGATTGTCGCAAAATGACTTCATTTGCAAAGGAGCGCGGGACTCCCTTCACAATTCGCCTCGTCAAAGGTGCCTATTGGGATTATGAAACTCTCCTGGCGCGACAGAACAATTGGCCCATTCCCGTCTTTACCAACAAAAAAGAGTCGGATGCCAATTACGAAAGATGCACTCAGGTTCTGATCGATGCATACCCTCACATTCGTATCGCCGTGGGCTCACACAATGTGCGCTCAATCGCCGCAGCATTGGTGATGGCAGAAGCCAAGGGTTTACCCAAAGCTTCTGTCGAGGTTCAGATGCTCTATGGAATGGCTGAGCCTATTAAGCGAGCACTCATTAAGCAGGGTCATCGCGTGCGCGAATACGCCACTATTGGCGAACTCATTCCTGGCATGGCGTACTTGGTTCGACGTCTTTTGGAAAATACCTCCAATGAGTCCTTTCTCCGCTCAAAGTTTGCAGAAAATGTGGGAACCGACGCACTTCTTGCCAACCCCGCAGAAGGCCTCGTCCCCTCAAGCCCAGAACCCCGACAAGGCGACCGCTTTGAAAATGAACCACTCAAGGATTTCGCAATTCCACAAGAGCGCGAAACCATGCGAGCGGCACTTAAAAAAGTTGAGTCTTCTCTAAATCGGATGATCTATCCACAGGTAGGAGGACGAACCCTTAAAAACACTCAGATCCTCGAGCGCGTATCACCCGCTCATCCCGACAAGGTGATTGCTCGTATCCATCTTGCCGAAAAGGAAGATGCTGAGACCGCCGTAAAAACAGCGCGTATGGCCTTTGCTCGTTGGCAAGCCACTCCGATTGAGACACGGGCTTCGCACTTAGATACTCTTGCTGATCTCATCAATGCCGAAAGAGCAAACCTCACCGCCCTTCAGGTTTTTGAGGTTGGTAAGACCTGGGCGGAAGCCGATGCTGACGTGGCGGAAGCGATTGATTTTTGCCGTTATTATGCCCGAGATGCACGCCGCCTAGGACACCCCCGAAGAGTCGGCCATGCACCAGGCGAGATGAGCCTTTATGAGTATCGTCCTCGGGGTGTGACCGCGGTTATTGCTCCATGGAATTTTCCGCTCGCCATCTTGACGGGTATGGTGGCCGCCGCTGTGGTCACTGGCAATACGGTGATCATGAAACCCGCCGAGCAGAGCACGGCCATCGCCGCTGAACTCTACCGACTCCTCCTAAAAGCGGGAATACCCAATGATGTAGTTTCCTTTCTTCCCGGGCTTGGCGAAGTCGTTGGCGATCATTTGGTCAATCATCCTCAGGTCGATATTATTGCGTTTACCGGATCGCGGGCTGTTGGCTTACACATCCTCAAGCGCGCGGCAGAAGTCCATCCCGGCCAACATCACATCAAGAAGTGCATTATTGAAATGGGCGGAAAGAACGCGATTGTAATTGACTCAGATGCGGACCTCGACGAGGCCGTGGATGCGGTTCTCTATTCGGCCTTTGGCTTTGCTGGACAAAAGTGTTCGGCCTGTAGCCGGGTGATTGTTTTAGAGAGTATCTATGATCGCTTTCTTGATCGGTTGGTGGAATCTGCAAAGAGCTTGAACATCGGGATGCCTGAAAATCCTCGATCCTATATGGGACCCGTCGTTGATGATGAGGCCTATACGAGAATTCAAAAAACAATTGAGAGTGCAAAATCCTATGCGCAGATTGTTTTTCAAGGCCAAACTCCGAAGCAAGGATGTTTTGTTGCGCCCACCATTTTTGCCGGTGTCGACCCGAAGTCCGACCTCGCCCAGGAAGAAATCTTTGGACCCGTGCTCGCGGTGATTCGCGCAAAGGACTTGGATCAAGCTCTCGAGATTGCGAATGGCACGGCCTATGCTCTCACCGGAGGACTATTTTCACGTTCGCCGGCCACGATTGAAAGAGTTCGCAAAGAGTTCGAGGTCGGCAACCTTTACATCAATCGCGGAAACACGGGCGCGTTGGTTGATCGCCATCCTTTTGGTGGATTTAAGCTCTCGGGAGTGGGTAGCAAAACAGGTGGCCCCGATTATTTGCTTCAGTTTGTAGAGCCTCGAGTGGTTACAGAGAACACTATGCGCCGGGGATTTGCTCCCACCGAATAGCTAAAGGTGCGAACCACGGACCCGAACACTGTCGATGACTTCGGCAATTGAAATGGGCCGGCCCACGGGAAATTCCGGCCCCGCCGTGGCCAAACGTTGTGGCTTTCGGTATCGAAGTAAGTAAAGCACGAGGCCCGCAAGAAGCGCAGCCCCTTCTCCTCCCAAATGTGCCGCATAAGCAACACCACCAAAATCTGGAACGGCACTGAGGTAGCCTGCCACATCAGATGCAGCAAACATGACGAGCACTATCCAAGCCGGCAAAAAAATGAAACCCGTATAATGAGCCGACGGTAATACAAAATACATAAATCGAACGGGTGTCCGCCAATAGATGAGACAAAATAAGCTCATCAGACCACTTACTGCACCGCTGGCACCAATTAAGGGCGCAGCTGTCGCGCCCGTCATCAGAAGAAAAACTCCCGCCCCAATCATTCCCGTCAAAAGATAAATCACCAAGAGAGCCAGTCCACCAATTAGTGGCTCAAGCATCGAACCAAAAATGAGGAGAAAGAACATGTTTCCAATAAAATGATAGGGACCAGAATGGACAAAAATATAACTCACCCACTTTGTGAGACCCATATCATCGGCCGTGAGACCAAGAACATAGCTAGGATGACGGTCTTGACTATTCTGCAAAACTTTAAGTCTACTTTTCCACCGAGTTATTTGGACTTGATCGCCGCGATACTCAAGTTCCGGCCCTTCCGCCAAAAATCGAGCATTCCGAATGGCAAGCGTTCCCATCAGCTCTAACTTCTCAGGGTCGCCCTGTGAAGCCTTCTCAGCAAGGCGCTGCATAAGTTTTGAGTAGTCTGTCGGGTGGGCTTCTACGTACTGTGCAAAGATTCGCCCCTGAACGCGAATAAAATGTTCGTCATCAAGTAGATCATCAATGATGGCCTGAGATTGAATTGCGGGTAAGGCGCCCATAAAATAAATTAAACCGTGAACAATAAATAAGATCCAGGTGATCGGCGCCTGTGAAAATCGCAGCAGTCCATTGAGAATTGGGATAATCATCTTTTCTCAAATCTGGCTTTGAGCCGCATTGCCACGGTTTGAAATTCGTCGGCTGTGGCCGGTTGTCTTTTTGAATGAACTTGGGCGGTCGCATTTTCATAACTTAAGAGCCTCTGCCAAGCTTCTGCTTCGTTGCCGGAACGATAAACGGCAACAACCAGGTCGCGCATGAGATCAAGCGCTTCGAGTTCGTCCAACACCGTGCCGAGGATCATCGCGCCGGTCGCGCCAAGCGGATGCCCTAACGCAATGGCGCCGCCCGCGACGTTTACGCGCTCCGGATCGAGATCGAGCGCGCGCATGAAGCGCAATACGACGCTGGCGAACGCCTCGTTGATTTCGAACAGATCGATATCGTCGCGGGTCATCCCAGCCCGCGCCAACGCCTTCTCGGAGACGGACGCCGGGGCGGTGAGCACGATCGTCGGCTCCGAACCGATATTGGCGAACGCGCGGATCTTCGCACGCGGCTTCAGCCCGGTGGCTTTGCCGGCCTTCTTCGAGCCGATCAGGATCGCGGCGGCGCCGTCGACGATGCCGGACGAGTTGCCGGCGTGGTGCACGTGCTTC
>JAPKGD010000126.1 GCA_026648125.1 Bdellovibrionales bacterium
CGGCTGGGGCACAAGAGTGGCTGAGACAGGCCCGAATTTACAATTCTTGGAATGACTTTTTAATCAATGAGCCAGAAGGGTATCGTGTCGCGCTGACGAGAAGAGTGGGAAAGCGTAGGCTTTGCCAGCCCCTTGGGGACGCCATCTCAGACATAGTTGGAATTGCGGCCGCTACAGAATCCCTATCAAAGCCGCTTGATCTCATTTTTGGGCCGGAGGCGGATGGTTTGAATGCAGACGATCTTGGATTTGCGAATCGAATTGCTTACCTTCCCATACCGGGAAAATTTGCCAGCTTAAATTTGTCGCAAGCCGTCCTTCTCGCCTTGTTTGTTGCTCACCAGGCTCTTGAAAAGTCTAACTCTAGTAGCGACATAAGTCTCCAAAAGGAATTCTTGGCCACGTCAATCCGCTTTCCCGAAGCGCTTCTTAAAAGATGGTTGGTCGCAATGGGTTTTTCTCTTGAACAACGAAGAATGAGTTCCTATCTGGTGCTACGACGATTATTTATGAGAAGTTGTCCCACGGATTATGAACATTATGTTCTTGAATCGGTTTTACAGCAAAGTACGCGTAAACATGAAGAATTGAACGAAATTCGTTCGCAGGAGAACTCTCAATCAGCGCTTCTTAAAGAAGTTCCCAACCAACTTGGTTAGGTCCGCATTGAATCCCTCGGTCTTTCCGGTCGTCTCGCCCAACAGCGATTTTTCTCGGCGCGCCTCAAGAAAATGGGGATCCAGAGCTATCGCCTTATCAAGTTGATTTTGAGCTCCTTGAGTGTCGCCTAAATGCTTCTTCAATAGACCCGATACAAAGAGGTATTGAGCGTTTCGGCGCTCTTTGTGGGGAATCGAATCTAATATTTGGGCCGCTTCGGCGCTGTTCTCGGATGCACCTGACGATTTGAGCAAGGCCCAGACATGAGCAATTTTCACGTTTTTACTACCGTAAAGACTGATGGCTTCTTTTGTTCTTTGTAAGGCCTCAGACGCCCGGCCTCGCTTGAGGTAGTTATATGCCTCTTCGGCCAAAGCCTCAGCATGAATTTGCCGCTCGGCATCTTGCTGTTTGAGATCATTCACGAAGGCCGCTCGTTTTTCTGGGTTGCTCAACACCGAATGAGCTTCACTCACAATTGAAAAAACCTGGTTTACAACTTGTCGCAATTCTTGAGCTGTAGACGGTGGCAACCGATCGGGGTGGTTTGCCTTCGCAAATTCCCTATAAATCTTTTCATAATCCTCTGGTCTCGCACCCTCTTGAACTCCAAAATACGCATAGACTTGGTAGGGATTCTTGCCCTTGAGTTCCTTTAGCATGACCTTCATTCGATCACCGTATTCAGCGAAACTTTTTACCTTTTTCACATCATCAAAAATAATCAAACGACGAATCGCCATGAGGTGAAGTGCTTTATAGAACCCTCCAGAGTCGTAGCTTCCCTTGGAAAGAAGTTCTTCCATGGTGAGGCCCGTGGGCAATAGCTCAGATAAGTGAGGCAGCGCCTTGAGCAGGTTCGACTGAAATAACGGATGCCTTTCACTGAATCCAGAAGCCACTTGAATGGGGTACTCAAGCCATTGCTCGTAGAACGACGTGAGATAGTCTTCTGTTATCACTTCCATCACAACATCATGAAGGAGCGGAGTGAGTTGCTCGAGATCCAAACCAAATTCCGGTTCTTCTTTGCTTCTCTCAGGAACAAAATTGATATTCACCAGATTATCAACAAAAAGGCGCTTTAAATCTGTAAAGATTTGTTGCGTCCGAACAGAAGGAAGTATGTGAGGGCTAACAAATTGGAGTTCAATAAGGCAGGACAATAAGTCGCCTCGGCGAACTTGCTCACGTATTGACTTCAAATCTTCTTTTGTAACGAATCCCTCTTCGAGGAGAATCATCAGCAGAGTCGCTTCGCTCTCGGAGCTATCGACATTTGTGACCTTACCCTTTTTAAGAGTAACCCCAAATATATCACCTTCGTTAGTTGCGATATTTAGATGGCCGGATGCTGATGCATCCATAAGAACGCTCAACAGGAAGGGAAGGTCAAATCCTCTAACTTCTTCGAGCCCTTCGATGACTTTTGTTCGTTCTCGTGCAGATGAAAACGGCTTGGACACCAAAACCTGCAGGGGTACATTCTCCAATGAAAGCAGGTCAGCAAAGAGCTCCTCAAATCTCTGCTTCAATGCCTCCATATCCAATGGCTTGTTTAGGAACTGAATCGCGCGGGCCTTTTCTTGAGCCTCGGTTGCAAAGCTTTTATCTTTGAACACACCACTAATTAAAATAATTGGAGCGCTACCAAATCGACTCCCCCGCATCTCTAATGCGAGATCCACGCCACTTTGCTTAGGAAGCATGCAATCTACTAAAGCCGCGTGAAAATCTTTTATCTTTACGAGATTTATCGCTTCTTCGGGCTTTGCCGCAACTGTCGCCTTATAACCAAAGCGCTTGATAGCCTCGGCCATAGACTTGCGAAAATTCGCGTCGTCGTCGACAACGAGAATATTAATCTCTTCCTTCTTCATAGGCTAATTATCGGAATTTCCGAGGATATTCTTCATTGATATAACGATTTTTAACCTAACGCGTAGCGTCAGGGGCCACCCGCGTCTAGGACTTAGGCCTTGCTTGGAAAATGTTTGGCATGGGCTTCACGCATTCGCTTGGTCAGTGTATCGACATTAAACGGCTTCACGATGTAACCGCTCACTCCATTCACAGCTGCCTCAATCACAGCCCCTTTTTCACTCTCGGTTGTGATTAATATAAACGGCAAGGTTTTAAACACCTCATGCGCTCTGACTTGCTTTAGAAACTCGAGACCCGACGGCCCCGGCATATTGAGATCTGATAGCACCAATTGCACAGGTGTTGGCGTCGTAGAAAAGGAAACTATCTTTGAGAACGCCTCGTTCGCTTCCTCGGCCGTTGCGATTTTCGAAAACCCCATTTTCTGGAGTGTGTCCATGATCAGGCGTCTAATATTAAGAGAATCATCTACGACTAAGATGTGGGTGTCTTTTGCAAACATATGTCTGTTATTATTGCGTCCTTAGGCAGCTGTTGCAACAGGAGAAGAGGCTGGAGATTCTGGAAACTCGATGATCAGCTTAGTACCGATATTGGGCGAAGATTCAACCCAAACCCGTCCATTGAGGCGCTCGACTTCCGTCTTGACTGCATCCATTCCAATGCCCCGGCCCGAAAACTCCCCGACGGCTTCTTTACTTGTAAATCCAGGAAGGAAGATCGTCTGAATGACATCTCTATCACTCAGCGACGTGTAATCTCTATCTGGAAATTTCTCTTTCAACTTAGCTCGAATCTTCACGGGGTCAATTCCTGCTCCATCGTCAGTAACTATTAGCCTTACCCAAGGCGCTCTTTCATGCCCAAAACTCTCCGCATCAACATGAATATTGCCGAACTCGGGTTTGTTGATTTGTTTGCGATGATTTGGATCTTCGATGCCGTGATCTGCCGCGTTTCGAAAAACATGCACCATAGAAGCAACTAGACCATCGATATGACCTGGAGGAACTCGAACACCATCGCAGTTAAATTCCACAGGACTTATCTTCTTACCTTGAACCTGGGCAACGTGTTGCGCCACCTCTCCATAGTGTCGGATGTAATTTGAAAGAGGTTGTTTGAACAAATCTTCCGAAAACCGCTCACGGACAAATAGCGGCGTCGGACTTTCATCAAGCAGTTTTGCAAATCCAAGTAACTTTGGCAGTGAAATCTCCACGTTACGAGTATCTCCAACTCGGAGAACATCCAATAGTTCTTTGTGGGCGCTTAGAAATTCCGAATAGGCAGCATCTAATGCTTCAATACTCTGCTTTAAATCATTAAACATCTGTTTAGGATCAAAGACGTCACCACGCTTAAACGGCTCCAAAATTTCTTGGCAAGCTCGAGACTTTTGGCGAATAGTCATTGCAGAAAATAATGCGGCCTCTCCCTCCAAAGTGTGTAACGTTCGAAATGCCGCAGAAAAGTCAAACTTATCGACCGGAAGAACCAAATCACCCTTCAGTTTCTCTATTAAATTTCGAGCGCTCGTCAAAAACTGACCAAATTGATCTCGACCTTTAATGACCTTAAGTACCATCTGAATATACTGTTGTTCTTTTGCGAGAGCGACCTCCGCCTCGTGCTCTCTCGTGCGATCGGTTGCGACCAAAACAAGGTTCGAGAGCTTTTCTTCATCAGATCTTATAGGGTAAAAATTGATTGTGACATACCGACCAGCTGAATGAGCATATCGATTAGGTGCCAATTCAATTAGGCTGTCAAAAGGAAGCGCGTCACTATAAACCGCCTGAATCCACATTTTAAACTGCTCAATGTTCGCCTTATCCAAGCGAAGCACGTCCCAGATTTTTTTTCCCGAAGGGTTGGTCTCCAAAATGTCTTCACAAGCCTTTGTAAAAATATCTGAACAACTGCCTTCCGAATCAAATACCAAGAATCCCTGCCCTAGACTGTTCATAATCGCATTAAGCATGCGATTGGCATGCCGAACTTCCGCCGTTCGAGCTTCAACCATTTTTTCTAAATTCTTCGAATAATCTTCCAGTTGAGCTTTCGCGGCTTGCAGTTCGCGAATGTACCCCTCTTTTTGCTCGAGTTCTCCCTGATATTTAACATGGAGAGTCTCCTCGAGCGTGACGTCGTGCATGACGATCGCCCACCGAGGCTGACCCTCTTCCTGAAAAGGCTGAACCGTCACCTGAAGTTTACCGATACGCTCGGAATTTACGATTTTAAAATTAAGTTCCTGCATCGGGGCAGCTGAGTCTCTGCCCACCTCTCCCCCGGACATGGGAAAAAGGTTTGAGTCAGAGAGTTCATAGACCGCTGAAAAGACCACGCCCTTAGAGAGCCTTCGAACTGATGATCCCGCCAAGGCCGCCGCCGCCTCGTTACAATAGGTAATCTTCCGATCTGAATCGATTACTATTACGGAATCAAAAAGTGAGTCAAAGACGCTATAGTCAACCATGCATCAAGTGCTCATACTACTTTTTCAAAAACTTGAAGTATTTTGCCTCGATGACATCCATTTCCATTGGCTCCCCACCTTCATCCTTAACTTCGGGAGGCGGCTTTAATTCACCATCTTTAAATTCATTTCCACTGCGGAATAGAACCATTTTTTCAGCGCCCGAGTTTTCATTGAAATAGGGCACATAAAAACTATCAACCTTGCCGTTCTCGGGTAAGAAACCGGCCACCATATTAATTTGGTCTACAATAATTTTAGGGCAATTTTTATAAACGATTTTTGACGACGGGGGAGCCGTCTTTAGCCACTTTATCCATTCACGAATTCCGCACGAATTGATGGAAGACACTTTATCTAAATCCAACTGAATAGTTTGTGCTCCATCAAATCCGACTGAGGCTAGAACCGCATCCTCGTCAATGCTGCCTTTGACAGTCACAACGAGACTTTCTCCATCTTTACGCTTTTCAATTTGAAATTGCCCCATAAATCCCCCCGTTTATCTCTCACTGGTGTCGTAAACAGCTCATAGGAGCCCTTTGGCACCGATCTCACCGACTAGGCAGACTGAGCTATCCCTAGTACATCGGTCAATCTGATCAAAGACATAAAAAATCATAAGAAGGAATCGCAGAATGATACAGAGTCGAATTGCCTCATAAGTAATGTTACCGAAATTAAATCCCAAAACGGGTCGGTTTCGAATTGCCTCATAAGTAATGTTACCGAAATTAAATCCCAAAACGGGTCGGTTTATCGGTTTTGTTGGGATGGGGGTGAGGGGGAAGGGGCCGGTTGCCTCAAAATTAGTGTTACCGAAAATAACGCATTGTCATATTCCTTCAGTCTTTCAGGGGGTGACCTTGTGGACTTGAGGGTGCGGGCTGAAATGCTGGAGCTGTTTACGGCCCGGTATCGTGAAATCAAATCCAAAAAACTGAAGTCTAAATTTATTGATCAGATTTTACCGGTTTGGGGTGGGCATAGAAAGAGCCTCATTCGCGCTCTAACGCGCAAGAGGGCATCGCCAGAGCGAAGGCGCACGGGGCGACCAAGACGCTACTGCGACCTCACTGTACGGCATTTAAGACAAATGTGGATTTATATGGGTTTCCCCTGTGGTAAGCGA
>JAPKGD010000127.1:0-2938 GCA_026648125.1 Bdellovibrionales bacterium
AAGAAAGTTATCAGGATGTTTGGCAGCGCCTGTCGGCGCGATGGGAGAAGTAAAATGAAAATCGGAGTAAAAGTCCTTCCGCGACCAGAGGTTCTCGATACACAAGGTCGGGCCGTCGAGCAGACCTTTAAAGAACATGGGCAAAACATTTCTCACTGCCGGGTCGGAAAGTACATTGAGCTTGAAGTGGAGGCGGGAAGTAAAGAAGAAGCGTTAAAGCAGGCCAAAGAGATGGCGGAATTCGTTTTATACAACCCCTTAATTGAAAATTTTGAGTTGGAAGTACTGGAATCATGAGTCGTAAAGTTGGCGTCGTCCGGTTTCCGGGCACAAATTGTGACATGGATGTGTGGGAAGCGGTGAAAGCCACCGGCCTTGAGCCGCAGTGGCTTTGGCACAAAGATCGAACGGAAACAAAAGGTCTTGCCGCTATCGTTATTCCGGGTGGTTTCAGTTACGGAGATTATTTGCGCTGTGGCGCTCTGGCGGCAAAGGCGCCCGCGATGGCTTCCGTGCGAGAATTTGCTCAAGGTGGCGGACCCATTCTAGGTATTTGTAACGGCTTTCAAATTCTTTGCGAGTCGGGCTTGCTTCCAGGCGCGCTGGTGCGAAATCACAATCGGCGCTTTATTGATCAATGGGTTGAGCTTCGTCTCCATCAGGTTTGTCGTCGATTTGGCCCTGAATCGGGGGGAGTGAAAGCTCGGCTTCCCGTGGCCCACGGCGAGGGTCGATATCATGTGGATGCAGAGACGAGAAAGAAATTAGAAGACCGCGGACAGATCTGGTGGACCTATCTAGAAGACATTAATGGGTCGGTGGGCCAGATCGCGGGAGTCATGAACGAGAACAGAAACGTGGCCGGACTGATGCCTCACCCCGAGCGAGCGATGGCCGCATGGATGGGCGGAACCGACGGCCGCAGTTTCTTTTCAACTTTGCTGTAAGGAAGTTTTAAGTGGAACATGCTGCGCGATTAAAACATTACCGACTGAGTGAAAGTGAATACCAGAGAATGTGCCAACTTCTGGGGCGCCCGCCTCAAGGCGTGGAGTGGGCCCTATTTTCGGCCCTCTGGAGCGAGCACTGCTCTTATAAGTCCTCTCGGGCCCACCTGAAGAAATTTAAGCATAAGTCCTCTCGAGTTTTGCAAAGCATGGGCGAAAATGCCGGAGTAATCGATTTAGGTCGTGAAGAGCGTGTGGCCTTTAAAATGGAGAGCCACAACCATCCAAGTTTCATTGAGCCTTACCAGGGGGCCGCAACCGGTGTCGGTGGAATTTTACGCGACATCTTTACGATGGGCGCTCGTCCCATTGCGCTGGCCAACTATCTCTGTTTTGGCGAGGCCTCCGCAGCCCGAATGCCTCAGTTGGTGGATGGGGTTGTGCGCGGAATTTCAGGTTACGGAAATTGCGTTGGCGTGCCCACCGTAACTGGGCAGGTGGAGTTTCACCCCAGTTACAACAATAATATTTTGGTGAATGCCCTTGCCGTTGGTCTTTTTCGACCGGGCGAACCCGTAGTCACTTCTCAGGCCAGTGGTGTTGGGAATTGGGTTGTCTACGTCGGCGCAAAGACCGGACGCGATGGGATCCACGGTGCGAGTATGGCGTCCGAATCATTTGACGAAGAAAGCGCGAGCAAGCGTCCGACGGTTCAGATCGGTGACCCCTTTTACGAAAAGTTGTTGATTGAAAGTTGTCTCGAAGTCATGCGCGAGGGATTGGTGGTCGCCATTCAAGACATGGGTGCTGCGGGCCTGACTTCTTCGAGCTTTGAAATGGCGTCCAAGGGCGGTGTGGGCTTTAAGCTTGAACTCGACCGCGTGCCATTAAGAGATCGCACTCTGACGCCAGAAGATCTTTTGCTATCTGAAAGTCAGGAGCGGATGTTGCTGATCTGTGAACCTGGTAAATATCCGCGCCTGAAAGGTGTCTTCGAAAAATGGGGTCTTGATGCGGCAGTTATTGGTGAAGTCACTGCGGGACCCGAGGTGGAACTGTGGTGGCGTGGGGAGCGAATTGTTAAAATTGACCCCAAACTTTTAACCGACCATGCGCCGATTTATGACCGTCCGTTTTACAATTGGAAGCCCACCAACCGAGTCGAGAATAAAGCCTCGGTGGCGGCGGAAGAGGGGGATGCTTCTCTTGCCGTTTTAGATATTCTTCGTGATTTACGTGGAACCTCGCGAAAGTGGGTGTTTCGCCAATATGATCAGCGCGTAGGCGCAAAGACAGTTCGAGATGCCGGGGATAGTGTGGCGATTCTAAGACTTCCAGACTCCATGCGAGCCTTAGGACTTGTGCTTGGCTGTCGTCCGCACGTGATGCGCTTTGATGCCTTTGAGGGAGGGTTGGACGCGGTTCTCTATCCTGCACTTGAACTGGCCGCAAAGGGGTTTCAGCCTCTGGCGGTGACCGATTGTCTCAACTACGCGAGTCCTGAGCGAAAAGAAATCATGTCCGAGTTTGTGGCCTCCGTTGAAGGTTTGGCAAAAGCCTCAGCCACAATTGATGCTCCTGTTATTAGCGGCAATGTGAGCTTTTATAATGAGACTTTGGGCAAAGGGATCACTTCGACTCCGGCCACAGGAATAGTGGGGATGAGAGAAAAACTCGAGGGAATTCCAAGTTCGAGTTTTTCTCGATCGGGTGATGAAATCCTGTTGGTTCGTGCCCCCATGTTAATGATCTCTGGAGTTGAAGCTGAACGCATGGGACGGCAGATGATTGGTCATGGACAAATTTCTGCAGATAGAGCGTATGCATTGATCGAGGTGTTAAGAAAGTTAGCACAGGATGATTTAATCAGTTCAAGTCGAGTCGTGGGCAAATTTGGCTTGGGTTACGCGCTCTCAAGAATGTGCATGTCTGGGCTTGGAGCAAAAGTGCGTCTTCCTGATGAGCGCCCTCTGTTTGCTGAAAATCTCTAC
>JAPKGD010000127.1:2948-6147 GCA_026648125.1 Bdellovibrionales bacterium
ATTTTAGCCGTTCCGAGCCAGAATGTGGCGCGCATCCAAGCCGCTGTTCGGGCTCGTGCCGCCGAAGATCTTGTGCTTGAACATATTGGCACAGTTGGTGGGCAGGAACTTGAGGTCACTGGACGCATCAAGGTGTCGGTCAAGAACCTCAAGCAATCTTACGAAAGTGGATGGGAGGATCACCTTGCGGGCCTGGCATGATAAGTGCGCAGTATTTGGAATTTGGAATGATCCCGAGGCTTCGCGCATGGCTTATTTGGGGCTGTATGCGCAACAACACCGAGGTCAAGAGTCCGCTGGAATTGTAAGTCTTAACCAGGGTAAACAAATTGCTCACAAGGGAATGGGACTTGTGGGAGACGTTTTTCCAGCGGAGAGTTTGGATCGTCTCGAGGGAACCGCAGCCATTGGGCACACTCGTTATTCGACCACAGGAGCCTCATCACAACTCAATATCCAACCCCTCACGGCCGATTTGTTTTCAGGGCCGGTGGCTGTGGCTCACAACGGGAATTTGGTAAACGCCCACGAAATTCGACAAAAGCTTCAGGAGCAAGGTGCCATTTTTCATGCCACGAATGATACGGAATGCCTGCTTCATCTCTTGGCGAGAAATCCAAGTCGAGACATTATTCGCTGTCTTCAAGAGGCTTCCCAGGAAATTGTTGGTGCCTACAGCTTTGCGATTTTAACCCATGATCGATTGGTGGGAGTGAGAGATCCGCTTGGATTCCGCCCGCTCGTTTTGGGTCGACGCAAGTTGGAAAATGGAGGCACCTCCTTTGTGCTGGCCTCTGAGACCTGTGCATTTGATCTTATCGGAGCCCAGTATATTCGAGAAATCGAGCCTGGAGAGATTTGGTGGGTCGATGAAAACGGTGAGCACTCCGCCCGAATTGCGCTAAAGTCCGATCGCTTAGCTAAATGTGTTTTTGAGCAGGTGTATTTCGCTCGGCCAGATAGCAAAGTGTTTTCATTAAGTGTTTATGAGTCGAGAAAGAAAATGGGCGAGATTCTTTCGCAAGAGAGCGGGATCGATGCGGACATGGTTATCCCAGTTCCAGATAGTGGAGTTCCTGCGTCCATTGGTTACGCGAAGCAAAGTGGAATTCCATTTGAGCTTGGGATCATACGCAATCACTATATTGGCCGGACCTTTATTCAACCCAGTCAGTCCATTCGTAGTTTTGGCGTAAAGATTAAACTTAACCCTCAAAGTGAAATCCTCAAAGGCAAGAGAGTCATTGTGATTGATGACTCCCTCGTGCGCGGAACAACCTCACAAAAAATCATTCGCTTGATCAGGCAGGCCGGGGCCAAAGAGGTTCACTTTCGCATCGCCTCACCACCAACGACGGGGCCGTGCTTTTATGGTGTCGACACTCCTGCAAAGTCCCAATTGATTGCCGCTCATCAGTCAGTGGATGAAATCCGAAAGTTCATTGAAGCAGACTCTTTGGCTTATTTATCTATTGAAGGAATGATGCGAGCCGTAAGTGGAACGAGCTCTGAATTCTGTGCTGCCTGCTTTGACGGAAAATACCCAACGCCCCTGTTTGGGCTTGAGAAAGAACTCTAATCAAGCACTTTACCGGGTGTTGATGTCGTTGATCAACGCCACTGAAAGCGCAATTGAAGCAAGGCTCGAGACCAAGGTCACCCAGGTCAGGGTGTTATCCAGTGTTTTTCTGGGTGGAATAAAAACCACGTCTTGATTGATCAATTCAGGAAATGGCTTTGCTGATCCGGCGATTCTATGAAAGTTGATCGACTCCTGGACGTTGTTGCCATTGAGCCCCCGGCGAAGAGATATGTCACTTAAGTCCGCCTTTTCAAGGGAGCCTGGGCTCGCCCAGAAAGCAGAGAACAGAGGATTGAAGATGAATCCAATCCTCCACTCACCGAGATAGCCGTGGGTCGTTGGCTACGACGCGCAACAGACTGATGAAATAATCTGGCAAATTCCTGAGTCGCCTCAATAAAATCTATATTTTCTAAATCGGAATTATATTGAAAGTCCCAATAGGAACGGATCTTTGGACTCTGTCCATTCTGCCATTGAAGAAAGTGTGCGGGAGGCAAAGCTTCGATGTCTTTAAAACAAGTTCGTCCGTAGGCGAACTGATCGATAACTGCACTGGTTAGATGGCCGGCGAGACCCGTTTGGTCCGGCTCAATCTTCATTTTTGTGAGTTGTAAAATAATTTTTGCTTGAGTCGCAAAGGCCAAGCCATTCTTGCCATGATTAAAATAAATGGGCTTTGCACCAATTCGATCACGATAGAGTCGAAGTTCCCGGCGCCCTTGATTCCAGGTCGCAAAAACGAATTCGCCAATCATTTTGGGGATGGCGGTATCACCGTGATTGACAATTAGCTTCGCCAGTTGCTCGACTGATGTGGGAGCGGTTACAGAATACTCTTTTGAAAGCTCATTCAAATTGTCGAGTCGACCCATCCAAAGCAAGTCCATTCCGTTGAAATGAATTGCCTGGACATTATTGAGCTTTCCCGGGGCAGAATGACCTAGAATAAGACCAGAATCAGAGCGAAGAACTTTTCCCAAAATATGGAATTCCGAAAGATCGGTGCATTGGGATTCAGGGGAAGGAATAAATCCGAATATTGACACAGTTGTTGTCCTCTAAATAGAGATTCACGTCCTTCGGACAGTCGCGAATGAGCCATGAATAGGATACCTTTTTTTATGAGGCTCGGCGAGTATAAATGGGGAGGTCGGTCATGGGAAATAATTTGAAGCCGTACAAAAGACGGGGCGACGTTTTGCACACAGTTTCACAAGGGCAGGCCCTTTTACTAGAACCCAATTCTGGCGCTTATTTTAGCCTGAATGAAACAGGAGCATTTATCTGGGAATGCTTGGAAGAGTCGCAGGCGGCAATTGATATTGTGGAAAAACTTATGAAGGAATTCGAAGTTGACTTTGCGGCCGCTGAATTGGATGTGAACGCGTTTTTAAACGAAATGAATTCGCAGAGCCTCCTAGACTCAGGTGAATAGGTGAAGGGTGTGATCTGGGCCGTTAGGCGCTTTGCTTTGATGCCACTTTCGAGAAAAATCACTTACCTAGAGGCGCTTTTTACTCTGTGCCGTTATCGAATTCTTGTTTTTCTGACTCCTAATCGGACTTTAAGTCGGACTTTCGTCGAGTCCGAGGGCTTGGGGCAAGATGCGGCCAC
>JAPKGD010000128.1 GCA_026648125.1 Bdellovibrionales bacterium
CCCGGCGCGGCGCGAACTGCATGGCCGAGCGCCCGAGCTCGACCATGCGGCGGTCGAGTTCTTTGGTGGTGGCCGCGGCGCCACCGACCATGGCGATGATGGTGGCCAGGGCCATTGGCGTGACCAGGTAGCGCCAGGTCCACCGTATCATGGAGCAATCCTGTGATAATTGTGGGAAGATCAAGTCTTAGACCCGCGAGTATGGCCGATACACCGAGCGGATGAGAAATGTAGGCTTCACCGCTTCGGCGAATTTGGCCTGCATGAGCCTTTTCTGAAAATTCGTAAGCTTTTCTTAGAGTTTCAACGTCTACATTGGGAATATAAGATCGAACCATCTCGATGAGTTCGTCGATCGATTCAGCTGAGGAATCCTCATCAGCCCTTTCTTCGATCGCTAATTCACTCATCGCTGCAACACCCCAACCTCTGAAACTTATCGGCGGACTGAGGACGACACTACACAGCGAAAACTACGATATTTGGACTTAAAATCAGCGGTTTAAGTCCCGCTCGACCTCTTTGTCCAGACCACTGTCTGACTCGTAATAAACATTACCTGCAGCCACTTCTCGAAGAGCGGTCACGATGTACTTATTGTCTTTTGTCGAGACGGTGCTCTCATCACCCTTGAGGAGTTGCTTCGCTCGCTTAGCCACCAAGAGAACCAAGGCAAAACGGTTGTCGACTCGCTCCAAGCAATCTTCAACTGTAATACGTGCCATTGGGCTCTCCTTGATAAGAATTGAAAAATAGGCAATGAAATTACCGATTTCCGATGAAATCTTCAATCAATTTCTTTATTTGGCCGTAGGCTGCAGTAAAATCGTCATTCACCACCTGATGGGAGAACAGGTGGGCCTGGGCCATCTCGCCTTCCGCATTTTTGAGGCGGAGTTCCATATCTTTGGGGATTTTGCCTTCGCGCTTAATAATTCTCTGCCGCAACGCATCAATGGTCGGAGGAAGTATAAAAATGGTCAATGCCTCTGGGTATTTAGCCTGAAAGGTCCGAGCCCCTTGTACATCGACGTCCATGACGACCACCTGGTTACTCTTCCAGGCGTCTTCCAATTGATGAACAGGGGTCCCATAGAGATTGCCATGAACCTCAGCAAATTCGATAAAAAAGCCCTGTTTGATGAGCTCTTCAAACTTGGGTCGAGTGACAAAATGGTAGGGCTGCCCTTCGCTCTCCCCCTGCCGCATGGCCCGTGTCGTATAAGTGATAGCATCGCGGAGTTGAGAAAAGTCCACGAGAGCGCGCTCAAGGAAGCTCGACTTCCCTACGCCACTCGGACCTATCAAAACGATCAACGGATGCTTCATATGATGTTTTGCACCTGCTCCTTAATCTGCTCGATCAGGGCCTTTGCTTCGACCACCGAACGCGTCATCACTGCCAAGGCTGACTTTGATCCGACCGTATTGACTTCTCTTTGAAGCTCCTGAGTATAAAAATCGAGCTTCTTGCCTGGCGGAACCGTCCCCTGAATTAGATCCTGACATTGACGCAAATGTTCACGCAACCGATGCAGCTCTTCCTCGACGTCTGACCGATCCAGATAAATCGCAAGTTCCTGCTGAATTCGGCCTGGTTCGATTCGGTCGCTGAGAGGAGAGGATGTGAGTCGGCTCTCGAGCCTTTTGGCAATCTCCTCTCGAGCCAGTCCAGCGACTCGAGACATCGCTTGAACTTCGCTGTGCAAACGAGCAAAGAGCTTTTTCAGATGTACGGCAACAGATTTACCTTCTCTCTTGCGCTCGCTGACGCACTCCTTGAGAGCCTGCTCTAGGGCGGCCATCAGCATTCGCCCTTCGCTCCCCTTCATCCGATCGGACTTCCACACCATGACTTCGGGCTGACTCAGGAGCGTACTTGGGGAGAGGGGCTCTTTAAATCCTAGGTCTTTCAGCAATCGCCTCGCACCATCTGCATATTTCTTTGCCGCAGCTCGATTGACCTCTAAATCCACCCCGGCCTGACCGCCTAGGCGGCGCTGCACATAGACGTCAACAGTTCCTCGCAGCAAAACTTCGCCAACTTTTCGTTTTAAATCGCGATCAAACCCAACATACTCGCGGGGTAAGTGACTTCGTACCTCTAGAAATCGCCCATTGAGAGCTTTAATAGTCACTTCAATTTCGACTTGGCGAGACTGAGAGCGCCCCACACCAAAGCCTGTCATACTGATGATCATGCTGATTCGCTCATACTTAAATTTTTCAGATCTTGAAGCTCTCGGGACGATATGTCAACCGCGCAAAAATCGCTGGGCCTCAGCGAAAGCGAGATCTCTTTCACCCTGGGCGTCAAACCATTTGATATCGTTATCACTGCGAAACCAAGTCATCTGTTTCTTTGCAAGTTTCAATGTGCTCATCGTTACTGCCGCCACTAACTCATCCCAAGCCAATCGTCCCTCGATGGCCGCCACCATTTCTTTATAACCAACACTTTTCATCGGCGCCCAATCCTTAAGGCCACGAGCGAGGAGTCCCTCCACTTCTTCTCTCCACCCCAGCCTAAGCATTAGCTCCACCCTTTCACGGACTCTCTCTTCAAGAACATCCCGCGGAAGCTTTAATCCAATTTTCAGAGTACGATAGGGCCAAGGCCTATGATTTTTCGCAAATTCACGACGAATTTCACTCAATGGCCTTCCCTCAGAGAATATTATGCTCAGAGCTCGAGTGACGCGGTAAACATCGTTGGGGTTGAGTCGCTCTGCTGTTTCTGGATCTTTTTTTTTAAGCTCGGCATAAAGACCCTCTCCTCCGATTTGCTGAAACAGCTCCTCTAAGTTCTGACGAATTTCATTTGAGATTGGCCCCACCTCAAACATACCCTTTTCGAGGGCCCGCAAATAAAACCCGCTCCCACCGACCCCAATAATGGGCCCGTTAGGAATTGCCGCCTCTATTTCTTTGAGCGCACGACGACGAAAGCCCGCAGCCGTCAATAAATCTGGACTCTCTACAAAGTCGAATAAAAGATGTGGAAGCTCGTCTCGGGTTTTAGGATCTGGTTTGGCCGTGCCGATATCAAGATGCTTATAGACTTGCACACTATCGAGATTCAGAAGAGAGCCATTGAACTCGCCCGCAATTCTTTCTGCCAAAGCGGATTTTCCCACCGCCGTGGGACCCAAAACAAATATGACCGAATGCTGGGTTTTGCTCACACGGTTCGACCGAATTCTCTTTCCAAGCGTGACCAACCAAGATCGACAGAGACCGGTCGACCATGAGGACAAAAGCTCGACAGAGGAAATTCGTCCATTTGTTCCAAGAGCTCCTGCATTTGCTCTCGACTGAGCGGCTGCCCTGCTCTGACGACAGAATGACAGGCCAGAGTGGCGCAAATGTCGCCAACGACCTTCTCTAAGGCGAAGGAGCCGCCAAGCTCCGTCACTTCTTCGGCCACCTTCACAATCGCCTTAGCCAAAGCCGCCTCACTCAAAATGGATGGAGCCGACCGCACCGCCACTGTTTGGGGGCCCGATGCTTCAAGTTGAATTCCCAATTTTGCAAAATCATCCATCACCAACATCAATGATTCCACTTGGGAGGGCTCAAGAGTGATTGTTAATGGGAGTAAATAAGACTGAATATCAATCGTCCCGCCCTTCCACGCCGACATGAGGCGCTCAAAGGCCACCCGCTCATGGGCTGCGTGCTGATCAACCAGAATAAGTCCATCCGCAGATTGTGCCACGATATAGGTTTGATGGGCCTGCCCAAGAACCTGAAGACTCTGCCAATAAGTGCCGTGATCCGACTCTTTTTGGCTCTCAACTCCTTTTGAAGCCGTCTTCTGATCCAGATCTGTCTCGAAATCAATTTCTCTCTCTCGAACTCCCGCGACCTTGTTTTGTGGAGCTAACTCACGCAGCTGATTTAATGTGAGGTCAAATTGAGAAAGCCGTTGTGCATACTGAGTGCGCCGAAACTCTGGATCCCTCGTAATCATGTCAACCTGGCCGCCCACACCCGGCTGAGCCACAATCTCACGTTGTGGGATATCCTTGGCCGGTGAGGTATTACCTACCCCTGGCAGCCAGGGCGCCGTTTCTAAGAGCTGACGAACTGCACGAGTCACAACTCGAAAGGCTTGTGAGGGTTGTTGGAATTTAATCGCTGACTTTGTGGGGTGAATATTAATATCAACCATTTCCGGCTCACACCGTAAATTGACCACGGCAATTGGATATTCTCCGTGCATAAGAAGATGACGAAAGGCTTCCGTCACGGCCGCCTGAAGCCCCCTGTCCTGAACCAGACGCCCTTGAACGAGAATCCAAATTTGGCGACTGCTTCGCTCGACCACATGTGGGGGCGCAACAATGACCTCGACCTCAAATCCGTCACCAGTCCCTTTCGCTGAAAACAAAGGGGAAAGATCTAAAACTTGTTCAACTCGAGATTGAAAATCACTTTGTGCCGGCCAGAATGAAATGAGCTTTCCTTTTTGGCGGAGGCGAAAACTCGCCTGAGGATTTGCCAGGGCCAAACCTTTAAGCACCTGCTTAATATGAGTAGTTTCCGCCGCTTCACTCTTTAAAAATTTTAATCTGGCCGGGACATTTGCAAAGAGATCACTGATCGTTATCGTTGTTCCATAGTCTCCGCCTTGAGCAAGGGGCGCCTCGACTCGCCCAAACTCAACCGACAAAATCCCTGCTAAATCCTGATTTTTGGGGCGCGAGAGCAGCTGCACGCGACTCACTGCCGATATTGTGGCCAGAGCTTCTCCACGAAACCCGTAGGACGACAAATGCCAGATATCCGAACTCAAGCGAATCTTAGAAGTGGCATGACGACAGACCGCAAGACTCAGTTCTTCCTGGGCGATGCCCACCCCGTTGTCTTTGACCTTGACCCACCGGCCTCCCTGATCAAAATCGACCTCGATCTCGGTGGCACCAGCGTCGAGACTGTTTTCAACCAATTCTTTGACCATGTGAGCAGGGCGTTCAACCACTTCACCTGCGGCGATTTGATCTACAACTTCGGGAGGGAGCGTCTGTATATGCATAAATTTTCCATACCCCGCCTCAGAGAGGGAGTAAAGGAAACGGCTTAAAACTCGCGCTGCAAGGTGCCCCAGAAGCCCAAATACGAAGTGGCCTCATAATAGTATTTCGCGTCGCCCCGTAAAATCCACTTCGCCACGCGAATTCCCATGCCCGCCGTCAGCGCCCCTCCCAATCGAACCTCCTGGGAATCCAGGAACTCATTGGCAATAGGCACCTTAAATTTGGCGTAAGTCACCAAAAGCCCGAGGCCACCGTAAAGCGTGAGGTGATTTTCTTCCATCAGCGGAAGAAGCAGCGAAAGATCTAAAAGCCCAAAAAAACCACTCGTCTTAGTTCCTGGGGTTGAAAAAGAATCGTAGTATTTGGGAGCCTTGAATGAAAACAAAAAGAATAGATCCACCGGCAACACTTCTGACAACACACCCGGTCCGGTAAAGCGAAGCCCATACATTAATTCCTGTGAGCGAAATGTCTTTCCACCAAATTTTTCGGAATAGTTGGCCACCCCTCCGACGACGCCAAAGAACCGCGTAAAGTAAATGGGCTCCATTTTGTTGAGGGCCCTCTCTCGCATTTCCTCCACATCTTCATAAACTGGATTTTTTGTCGGCCTCTTTCCCTTTTTCTTGAATTCAGGAATTAGCTCTGTGTCAGCGATGTATCCATGGTTTCTCTTATCGTAGCGAACTCGGTAAAAAAGGCCCAAGCCACCACGCCCTGGGAACATCTTGCGGGAGGCTTGAATCTTCAAGCCGGGCGGAAGTGCTGCGAGGACCTGGCTATCAAAATCGGGAGAGACATAGACTGTAGCGCCCTCAATCCCCACCACCGCCGACTGAGCGGCGACTTTTTTCTTTTTCATCACAGCTCTGTTCGTCTGTGCCTTTGGGCTCTTAGAAACAACAACAGCTTCAGACAAAGCAAGCTGGGGCCGAAGAACTCCGACAAAAATCAAAAGGAATAAAAAAAGATCCCCCCGCGCCCAAGCCGGAAGATGATAGTCATTTAGCCTACTCACTCTATCAACTATAACGCTGACGCTCTTGCGAGCCAAGATGTAAGCGGCTTATTGCAGGCCCCGAATGGACCAAACGCGGTGCAAG
>JAPKGD010000129.1 GCA_026648125.1 Bdellovibrionales bacterium
GAGCAGCAGCTTCCACTTCAGGCTGAATACAAGAGCCTTACCCAACGCGAAGACGCACAAATTGAAAACATGAAGAGCAAGATTGATCGCTTGAATAGGGAATACCTCCCTACTGTTCGCTTTCAAGCGACCTGGAAGCCCTCTGGGCCATTCAGTGACGAAATTGATCCTCAAGATTTACGCTCTGGACTGTTCGCATACATCGAGAACGTGCCCTATCGCAGAAGCCTGCCCGCGGAAAAAAGAGAGCGCATCTATGGCGTTGAGAATGGCAGCGAAGTCAAAAGCGGCAAAGGTATACACGACGTATGGAGCCGAGGACTACAGGCCGCTTGTGCCGCGGGACGCCCTCAGCGAGTTATCTTGCACACCGCTTACCTCATCTTGCCATCGAATCTGATGCGCACCTTAGGCAAAATGATTGATGGTTCTTGGGATTGCCGCAAGGTGCACGTAACATTCCTTACCAACTCGATATTTACCACTGATCTTTCGCCAATTAACGTGGCCGCCCTTTACCAGCTTGGCGCCCTATTTGATGTCTATGATCGTCGCGGAAGCCTCATTGGAATGGATGCAACAAAGTATGCCCCCAAACTCGATTATTACGAGTACAAACAAATCCCTGGTGGTGTTTCAACAATTTCATTGCACACTAAAGTCAGTGTGTTGGGTGACATGATGATCGTCGGATCCGCCAATGGTGATGTGCGCAGCTATTTTATGGATACTAATAATGGATTCGTCATCGCTCAGACTCCACGCCTGGTACAGGACTATACCTCCTATGTTGAACGACTATTGGCCGACCCACAGCAAACCACAGAACTCACCAGGCACTTAACGGGCAGAACTCTTGACTCCATCCATTACGAGTCTGAGCAAACCGTCCGCGGCATTCTTGAGGCCTTTGAATTTGGCCGTAAGATGAGCCCAGAGAGAAAAGAAAAGATTGTTTCGGCTGTGAAAACTTTGGGAGCTAAGATTCATGAGCTGAGCTTAAAGATATTTGCTTCATCCTATATCGAGGTGACTCCGCCAAATGGAGAGTGGACCGGAAATATGGACTATGAGCGCTCGGAGCTGCAGAAAAAAGCTGCGGCTGAGTTCAACCGATTGCTCCAGCTCCTTTAAAGAAAGAGAGTTGCTTTATGAAAAAGGCAAACTTTGATTTTTCAGGACAGGTCGCCCTCATCACTGGCGCGGCCTCAGGCATTGGAGCCGCTACGGCCGAAGCTTTTGCCGCAGCAGGTGCCTCTGTTGTCCTCGCCGATGTGCAGGTCGAAGCGGGAGAAGCCTTGACCAAGAAACTTCAGCAAAGAGATGCCAAGGCCATTTTTGTAAAAGCGGATATGTCCATTGAGTCCGACGTCAAAGGGATGGTTCAAACGGCAGTTCAGACGTTCGGCCGTCTAGACATTGCGTATAACAATGCCGGTATTGAGGGAACGGCGGCCGATGTTGTCGAGTGTTCAAATGAAATTTGGGATCGAACTCTCAATATTAATTTGCGAGGCGTATTTTGGTGCATGAAATACGAAATTCCTGAAATGCTAAAGGTGGGTGGCGGCGCGATTGTGAACTGCTCTTCGATTGCAGGAGTGGTCGGTTTTAACGCCATGCCCGCCTATGTGGCGAGCAAACATGGTGTCATCGGGCTCACGAAGACCACTGCATTAGACTATGCAAATAGAGGCATTCGAGTGAATGCAGTTTGCCCCGGAGTTATTCAAACTCCCATGATTGACCGGTTCACCCACGGAGATAAGGCCGCCATGGGTTCTCTGGTCGCGGGCGAACCCATGGGCCGTTTGGGTACGGCTGATGAGATTGCTTCGGCAGTACTTTGGTTAAGCTCGGATAATGCCGGCTTTGTCACCGGTCATTCTCTTGTTGCCGATGGCGGCTGGGTGGCTCGATAAAGCTCCATGACAGACTTTGGGGGAGACAATGAAATTATCCTTTTGGGGATTGGCTGTTTTATTATTAATCGTCGTCAACCCATCGTGGTCTGAAAACGCCTCCTCGGGATTGCACTGTTTTGATCGGGGCACTCAAATCGAAGTCATTGTTCGAAATCAGAGTGAGGGACTCGATTTTTTTGCTTGGTCAGCGAAAGGCATAGAGGGATGGCCACTTTACCAGGGCGTCGTCACCAAAGACGCCTTGCGCTTTATTCAATTTCAGCTCGAAGATTTAAAGGACATGCCCTGGCATGTCCAACTCCGTTGGCCAAAAGGCTCTTGCAAAGTGACAACCGAGGGTCTCTTTCTCGCTGAATGCTTTGGCCCTTCAACGGCCCTGGTTGAATTCCCCTATGAGTCAAATTCTTTGGTGATTTATCGTGTTCAGGATTCATCTGTCTCTAATGAATATAAAAGCTATCGACTCAGCTGGAGTGTCACCACGCCAGCGACCACCTATTTCTTGGGCTTTGTTTTTTATGATCCTTTGTGCAGCCCACTATAATGCGAATGACAAATGACCCACCAATTATTTGATTGCTCTTAAGCGAGCGGCCGTTGTTTTACCTAGCTTGATGAGGACCGCAGGATCCTTAAGATTCTTCGTCTGAATGATCATGCGATAAGACTTTTCGTCTTCATCGAAAATACGGGCTCCCAAGCCCAATCGCTCGGCCCATTCGGGGCTTAGCCAATCCGTCAACCGGCTACCCACGTCCTCGATAATCTCATAAGGGACTTGCGCTCGATCCAAGTCGGATCGATCGAAGGCCAGCCATGCCGTATCGTATCCATTTGCGCTGGGCTCAAGAACTTGAAAGCTCCAAGTCTTAAATTTGCTGCTATAAGATTCCACAATTCGTCGACCCGCAATTTCACAAGTAAAAATTTGAGGCGCATCAGCTTCGCTTCCCGCCGCATAAACACCCTTACTTTTACGGACATTTTTGCTGACAAGATCGATCATCTGAAACGTTTTAGCATCATAGAGTGATATTCTGTGTGGTTGCTCGAGAGCGGGAAAGTCGGAAAGTCGCTCAGATGTGCACAGCTGATGCGTCATCTCGTTGCAGCCCAAAATACTAAAGAAAGATAACAGCAAGGCGAGCATAATTTTCATTTTTTGAATCCCCCAACAATTGAATTAAAGCCTAAAAGGGAATCAAAATAAAATCCAGAGAATGTTGAGGCAAAATTACTTACCCGAAGGAATGGGTATTCGTCTCGCCGAACCAATCCGGCGACTATAATCAGAAAGTCCTACCGTTTGGCTCTTTACTATGGGTCGCAAAAATTTTCTCACTTCATTCCATGCATCCGCCCAATGACTAATAAACGAATGCCCACAATTAGTGAAAACACAAACTCTTACCGGGCTCTTTTGCGAGAGAGCTTTAAGATCTTTAAAGGCCATCTTAAAGTCGATGGACCTATCTCTTGCACCCAAAATTGACAGCACAGGAATGTTCAAGCGCTGAAGGGCCTTTAGGGTGTCATCATTTCGATATGAGCACCAAGTGGCATATGAAAAGCCATTCCATTTGTGCAGACTTCGCGGATGTCGCTGGATTTCACGGATCTGACGAGACAAAGATCTGCGCTCGAGTGGACCCGCATTAGAGAGTTCTTCTTTTAGCCAGCCCCGCGTCCCACCACCAATCATAACCACTCCCCTTGCTCGGGAGTCTCTCAGGGCCACCTGCGGGGCCAAATAGGCGCCCTCTGAATATCCCACAAAAAATATTTGACCATCCGCGGGCACACATTCTCTGAGGGTTTGTAGAATGTCTCTTATGCGTAACTCCCGACGAAAACTCTGTTCAAACATCTGCGTATTGATGTTTCTCTCAAAAACTCCTGCCTTATTGATGACAAGAAAATTAAACCGGCGGGACAAGTCTGAACCTAGGAGGCGCTTTAATTCAGAACGACTCGCCGAATTGAATTCCGCCGCGGACTGCGGCAAAAATACAAGCCAATCCCGAGAAGGTAATTCACTTCGGACCATGGAGGCGATCAAAGTCCGGCCCCGGCTTAAGCTGATCTGCTGGACCATGTTATTGCCCCTCATTGGTGTAAACACCTAAGCTGTTTCGAGAAATCCCAGAACAAACCAAGCCCCCGAAATAGGCCCAGACCGCCCAAATTGGGCACTGTCTTTTAGGCTCAACCTCAATTGGACTCGCTATATTGGCTATTACGGTTGGTGCGGTCATGCTGAAATCGTCGGGTTCAAAGCCCATGCCTAATGCGGACTTTTAGCTTTTTAAGCGTCGTAATTTAATGGCGCACCAGGACCCGGAAAACCCACCAGGTACCTTTGTCGGGAAGAGCCATTCAGGGCTAGTACTCGCCGGCCCCGCCGCTTATCCTATAAACATGAAATACTTACGGATTTTTCCAATCTTAATCGCTGGAATTTTCACCCACGCACAGGTCGCCTCGACTACGCCGATGACGGCGTGGGATCTTTTTGCGGCAAAAGTGGCAATCAGTCATACGATGATCGACCTGATCAATGCCCTTGAGCTGAGTTCGCAAAAGCGCGATGACCTGGTTAAAACGGTTCAAAGGCGAAACGCGGAGCACATGACTCTCCCAAAGGTGGAGACCGCAAACAATGTTTTGATGATTAAATCGTCGACCGGTGGAACACCGCTGAGAATTGAGGTGGTCGACGCCGCGGCAAGAAAATTTAAGGTTAATGGCCAATCTCTGACCTTGAATGAAAAGTGGAATTCTGAACAAGTTCTAAGCCGCATGGAGCGCTTGGTGCGCGGAGATCAAACTATTTCCCTTTGGAATTTGTTGCTACCAAGGGCTGAAGCGGTTTCGATGGTTGGCGTCCTTTTGGTAGGATTGCTGGGTCTTCTTGCCGTAGTCGCATGGGGCAACGGCCTATTTAAAGGTGACCTCGCAGCAAAGATCATTAAGATATCAGAATCATCCAGTTTAAAAATTCGCCTTAAGAGCTTTGCATGTAAAGACGGTCGATTGTCGGAGTTTGCAATCGAACAGGTGGGCAATAACAACCCATCTCAAACCGCAAGCTTTGAGTATGAGACCCACCGAAATGGAACGATTAAGTATTCAACGGACGACTTTACATGCAATTTCGATTGGACTGGGGCAAATTACACCATTTCAAGTGCCTCGGCCACCGAGGCAAGCCCCGCAGCAAATGAGTTTTGTCAGGGGCTTGCGAAGGATTCCAGCGGCAAGCTCATTTCTGCGAAACAGTTAGAACTCTTTGCGACGGCCGGTCTTGAAACATTACGTGACTGCGCCTCTGATGAAAAGTGTTGCAAAGCAGTTCAGGCTCACATTCAAAAATCCACGGGCTCAGGCTCTGGAAACGGCGGCTCTAGCTCTTCAAAGTAGTCCCCGATTATTTGTATGGAGGGGGAAAGACGCTTCCCCCGTCAGGTTTTGTCTCGTTACGAATTACGCACCGTGACCCGCAAGTCCCACCAGGTACCCTATTTTTTGCGGGTCTTGGCGAGGAGCCTCAAGATTTCCAGATAAAGCCATATGAGTGTAACGAGAAGACCAAAGGCCCCGTACCACTCCATAAATTTGGGTGCGCCATGCTCCGCGCCCTTTTCAATGAAATCAAAATCCAGGACCAGGTTCAAAGCCGCAATGACCACAATGAAAAAAGAAATTCCTATCCCGAGTGGTCCTGACTCATGAATATAGGGAACTCTCATTCCAAAAAAATTGAGTCCAAGATCAATTAAATAGACAAGCGCAATTCCACCTGTGGCGGCCACGACACCCAGCTTGAAATTTTCCGTCGCTCGAATGAGCTTTGATTGATAGGCCAATAAGAGGGCCAAAAAAGTTCCTACCGTACAAAGGATGGCCTGAAGAACGATGCCTTGGTATTGAGCTTCAAACAGAGCCGAAATTGCACCGAGTACCAAACCCTGCACGCCAGCGTACACAGGCGACAGGATCGGAGCCATTGTCTTTTTAAATATGATCACCAGGGCAAGTACAAATCCTCCGATGGCAGCGGGTATGTACCAAACAGGAACTGTTGGCACGCCCAATTCGCCCTGTGGCATAACCGTCTGCCAAGAAAACAGAGCACCCACCAGCGTGATGGCCACCAACAGGAAGCTTTTATGAACTGTGCCCCCAATCGTCATTCGCTCTTGAGG
>JAPKGD010000013.1 GCA_026648125.1 Bdellovibrionales bacterium
CATCGTGCCAGCGGCAAACAGATTTGTCTCATTATTGTAGACGATGAGGCCCACACCCTGCTGCGGGAGATAACTTAAGTCAGCACCGAAGGAGTAAACTCCAATCTCACCTTCATAATAGTCTTTATCGTAGGGGACTTGTTTGAGCAGAACTCGATCAAAATCATGAGTGTCATGATCCAAAATCCAGCCATAACATTCGACCGATAAGGGGATGGCGTCAGCAGAAAGGGAGATTACGGTTAAGGCAAAAATGAGAAGTCTCGTGGCGCAAAGCAAAAGAGGTTTATTCATATGTTTATAATTCTTACAGCTTGAGACAAAGACTTCAAATTGATTTTTGGAGCGGTGGGCCGTGGGACGCCGGATAGCAGCATCCGATAGATAAGGAGGGTTCTAAACCAAATCTATTGGAGCCCAATCTAGGTTTTATCCAATTCAAAGCGACGTACAGCAAAGGTGGATTCCTTTTTTCCACCGAACCCCGACTTTTTGGTCAAGGAGTATCCGGCCTGTTTTAAAGAACGCTTTAGGGCTCCCGTGGCAGCATAGGTTGCAAACGCGCAGGATTTGGCCGAGTGCTTGTCTAAGAATTTTTTTAAAAACTCTTCGCTCCAAAGGGGGCCATCCATTTTTCGGCTGAAGGCATCGTAAAGAATGGAATTGAACTGGTCTTCATTATTCAGGCTTTCGGGGAAAGGGCCTCGAATCTGCCAGATCCCCATCTTTACCCAGTTTAACAATGTCGATTTGAGTTCACCGGCTTCGAGGCCAAAATGAGTTACGGATCTGCGAACAATGTCATCATAGGCTTCAGCCCACTCTCCTTGGGATCGCCCTTCGAGGTAAGAGTTGAGTTCGTTGACCAAAAGAGGATCAATCTCAAAGGTGACTAATCGAAGCGGGACCTTTTTTAGTGAGAGGCTTACGCAGGCCGCAAGAATTTCGTTATAACCAAGTCCCAAGCCCAAAGAGCAAATTTGTACGGTTGCTGAGGGCAAGGCTCCTAAGGCCAGCGAGATGGCAGGTTCATAAATGTAAACAGATTCAGAAAAGGCACCGCGAAAGTGATGCATTTTCTCTGTCACGCCACTCTCATAAGTTGTGACGAGTGTGGGTGAACCATCTTCTGTTGTGAAAAAGGCCGGCTTTTCCATGGGGGGAGTTCTATGACGCTTGCCATCAGCATGTAAAGTGACTATCCAACAAAATGATGAATGCAGAGGAAAAATGGCAGGGGTTGCCCTATTACCCGATTAGCCAATTCTACAAAGCTCGATTTGGCGAAAGAGTTCGAAAGATTTCGGTGAGCGTCGCCGAAACTTGCCCAAATCGTGAGGGCCTTCGCGGGATGAAAACCTGCAATTTTTGCGATGCATGGGGATCTGCGGCCCACCCAGATAAGTCAGGGCTAGAAGTAAGAGAGCAGATCCTCGCCGTGCGGGACCTCATGCGCCGACTCTATTCAGCAAAAAAATACCTGGTCTACTTTCAAGCTTACACAACCACCTATGCCAAGGTCGCGGAGTTAAGAAAGCAGTTTGAAACGGCCTTCGCGTTCACTGATGTGATCGGAGCTGTCGTGGGGACCCGGCCAGACTGCATTTCAGATGCCCTCCTTGAGCTTTGGGATGAATATGCAAAGAAGCATTTTGTTTCGGTGGAGCTAGGCGTTCAGTCTTTTTCGGACCAGCAGCTGACCTGGATGAGACGAGGACATAGTGCAGAGCGATCTCGACAGGCAATTCGCCGCATCCGTGAAGCAACTTCCGTAGATCTTGGTATTCATTTGATGTTTGGCCTACCTGGAGAAACGGATGACGATATCATTGAAGCGGCTCGTGAGTGTAACTCCCTTCCAATCGATAACGTAAAGATACATAATCTTCATGTATTGAGAAATACGCCGTTAGCCGATGACTACTCGGCGGGTCTGTTTTCGCCCGTGGACAAAGAAACGTATTTTCGCCGCTGTCAGATCTTTCTCCAGCACCTTAACCCCCAAATTGCCGTACATCGCCTCGCGGCCTTATCAAACAAGCCCGGTGAATTGATTGCACCTGACTGGACCGCATATAAAATGAAGACATACCAAGAATTTCTTGGTTTCATGAGAGAGAGCAAAGCGTATCAGGGGCAATTGTGGGAGCAAAATATCTAGTTAAATTTATGATATGGGGTTCTTTGGTCGGTTTGGCGGCCTGTCAGTCCGCTGAAAAGCGAGCCGAACAGGGGGTCGACAAGATCGCCGCGGGTTACTCTCACCTGTCTGCGTATCGAGAAATTCAATGTCGGCTCAACGTGCAGTTTTCGGAGCCGGCCAAATCAGCTTGGCTTAAGAAGCTCTTCGCAGATAAACACGAGACCACGGTGGGCTCAAACTCAAGTCTTTTTCGCAATGTTGAGAAGGTCGGATTCTCCTGGCGGGCAACGCCTTATCGATGCAGAACCCAAAGCGATCGCATGATGTCGAACAGTTCTGCAGTTCGCGAAGTCTTTGAAGACACTTCGAAGAAAATTGATGTGGTTATGTGTATTTGGCTGCAAAGCTTTTATGCCGATTCGCCCTTACGCGGTTGGAAAAAGGGAGACGGATCCCCTCAACGGCGGGAAGAAAACTTAATCATAAATAAGGGCGAAGGGCGTGAAATGGAGTTTGCGCCAGATGGAAAACTGGCCATTGCTCGATTAGGAAGTCATGGGGTTTTGAAAAGCGAGTTTGGGGCGGAAAGTGGTCAACTTTTGCCAAAAGAGATTAATTACGAAAAAGGTGATGAAAGAGGTCGAGTTACAGAATTCATTTATCAGACGGTATACGGGCGAGAAATTCCCAAAAGTCTTTGGGTGCATTTGCCCAGTGAATCGAACCAATCCTTACCAGCGTTTCGGCTCGAGTTTAGCGACTGTCGTTGGGAGTAAGTGAAAAATTGGACAATAAAAAAGTTGTGATCAAAAAAACAAAAAAAAGAGGCCGGGGCGTCTTCGCCAAGACCCGAATCCTTAAAGGTGAAGTGATCGCGGTTTTTGATGGCCCCACCTATGACGGAGATTTTGAAGACTGGACAGACGATCTTTACTACCATGCTATCCAATACGGGCGAGAGAAATGGCGTGATTCAAAGGGTATCGCCAGACTAATAAATCATTCCTGCGACCCAAATTGTGGCATTCGATCTCTTTTTAAAGTTGTAGCCATGCGAGACATTATGCCTGGTGAAGAAGTGACTTGGGATTACGAAATGACGGAGAAAAATCCCTATTGGCGAATGAAATGTCACTGTGGAACTGAAATTTGTCGAAAGGTGATTGGGGATTATTCACGTATGCCGAGATCGATTCGTAAAAAGTATGGAAACTATATTTCGGCGTGGCTGCGTCCTCGCCGCAGAGCAAGCTCTAAATAATTTTTAGCTCATTCTCAGGGCGAAGTTCATTGGCTTTTACTTCTATATCATTTGGAATTTCAATCAAAGAGCCGTGAGGAATGAGTTGGGGGGAGCCCTTTTTGGTGAGCCAAGACAAGAACTCTCTTTGTGATGAGCGACAGATGGCCTGCCTGACTTTTCCGCGTTCAAAAAGAGTGTCGCCAATAACCCGAGTTCGTTCTGAATTGCTCTTCCAGGGTGGCGCCTTTCGACTGGCGAGCAAGTACGAAAAAGTGAGTGTGTCGTTCTTCATAGGCAAGAAGCGTTGGAGCTCGGACCACCACGACGGTGGCGAAAAATGAATCCGATCATGACACCAATCTCTGCTGGATTTGGTTAACAAAGGACAATCATCTTGATGGGTGCAGGGAGCCCAAATTGAAAACCCCTTTTTGATTAATTGTGCACGAAGCTCCATGAGGTTTCGACTGAGATCTTGGAGTGAAGGCTCGATCAGTACAAGCTGGTCCGCACGAAAAAAATCGTCGGGAACATGGGATCTAAGTTCATTCAGTGCATAGCTTGCAAACAATGTGTATCCCTCAAGTGGCGGGATGGCTTTCGTAAAAATCGGATTTTCACTGGAAAGATTGGTGTGGAGCTTTTGTGCCGCCGGCGAAATTTCTAGATTTTGCCAAGATTGAAACTGAGGTCCTGTCCAACTCAATTGGCAGGTACCTGGACCTGAGCCAAAATCAAAGGCCTTTTTGCTGAGCGGAAATTTAAGCTTTATCAGTTCATAGAATACCGCCGAAGACCGTGCAGAATTGAGAGGTAAAAAGTAGGCGAGATATGCGGCCTGGTGGCTCGGCTTTGTCCAAGGTGTCGTGCCTTTTTGACTATTGAAGAGGTCAGAGACTTCTAAAACCGAATTGGCCATTTCGGACCAACGATTCCACCAGCCCAAGTTCTTTAGCACACCCTCAATTTTTTCTTCTAATTGAGGGGACATCGAGAACATTCTCACGAGAGAGCTCCCAACTTCGAGAGAGCTTGAAGAACTTGTTGGGAAGATATCTGCTTCATCGATTCTGCCGCTGCTTTTAAATCGCTCACGTTTTGGTTGTGAGGCGTTATAGCCAGGGCCAAAGGCCCTCGCGGCCCCCATCTTGTGGGTCTCTGGACCGCAATTGGACTATAAATCCCCACCGAAGGCACTCCAAGGCTTGCTCCAAGATGCAAAACACCGGTGCTTGGTGCGATCACAGCTTTGGCTTGCGACAAGAGGAAAAGAAGTTCATTGATATTGAGTTTCTCCGTAAGCCAAACCACGCCGGGGAGATCACTGAGAAGGGGCCTTAGGGGCTCCGTATAAGCACGATCAGAAGAGGTGCCAGTGATCGCAACCGGCCCCTTTTTAACCAAAACAGTAATCAGTTCGGCCCATTTTTCGGAGGGCCAATTCAGTGCTGAGCCAGCCATCCCGGGATGTACAACAAAGTATCCCTTGGGGCTCAGGCCCCATGGTTCAAGGGATTGTTGTGGGGCCTCGAGACGGAGTGCGGGCACCATGGGTAGAGAGCTCTTGGCGTGATGAAGTGCGGCCTCCACCAACTCTTGGTTCAGTTCGGTCTCGTGGTGCTCGCCATGCTTTCGGCTTTGCCGTAGACCTAGATTATAAAAAAGCCAAGAATGCCATCGACTTCGCCGAGCAAAGCGCCTCTTTACTCCAGCACACCACAGGGCCAAACCGATCCACCATGGAGCATAGAGAACAATGGCTAAATCGGGATTTAACTGTCTTATTTTCTTGTACAGATCGCCAAAGGCGGACCAAGAAAAGCTCTTCTCGGTTTCAAAAAAGCGCCTGGGCGGAACGCTGTGGGTGGGAATAAAGGCGCAGCCCTTGGAGATGAGCCATGTCGGTTCCCAGCCCTCAAGAGCTGGAGTTTGATCGGTTGGAATAGCTAAAATTAGATCTCCAATTTTATCCATTCGGACAAGGAGAACACGCTTTTTGAGGGCCATGGCGGAATCTTCTCATGGTCCTGCAAAAATGACCAGTAACTCTACCCATGAAGGGTTGCCCCAAGTCGCTCTCCGTGACTATATTGCGGCCTCATGAGTGAAGAACTTATTCGCCAAGAAATCGTGGCCTCTTGCCGCCGCCTCTACGATAGAAATTGCCTGGCTTCGGCCGATGGCAACATCTCTGTTCGTCTGTCCGATCAAAGGATTTTGATTACTCCCTCTGGCATAGCCAAGGCCTTTATGAGGCCAGATCAAATGGCAGTGATAGATCTTGAAGGCCGAGTCCTAGACGGAGAGCCCTCAGGTGAAAGATTGATGCATTTGGCAATCTATCGTCAATGTCCTCAAGCCAAAGCGGTGGTCCATGCCCACCCACCACATGCCATCGCATGGTCTGTAGTTGAGCCTAAATTAGAAGAGTTGCCGTCAGATGTTCTCTCAGAAGTCATCCTGGCCACCGGTCGAATTCCCATGGTTCCCTATGCGCGCCCCACGACAGCAGCCATGGGCGAAAATCTTCTGCCCTTTTTACCTCGCCACCGAGCCTTGATTTTGGAGCGCCATGGAGCGGTCGCTTGGGGAGAGTCGTTGACCGAGGCGACAAATGGTCTCGAGCGGTTGGAGCATTCTGCACAAATTCTTTGGCTGGCAAAGACATTGGGGCCGCTGAGAAATCTACCTGAGGATGAGGTTCATGCGTTGAAGCAAATGCGAAGTCAAATTGGAGATAAGATACTGTGATGAAGAAACTCGTCTCGATGTCGTTAAAGAGTTCGTCAGATGGACTTGAGGTTTTAGACCAAACCGAGCTACCGCAGCGAGAAGTTTGGATCAAAGTCGGACACCCCGATGAAATGATTTCTATTATAAAGCAACTGAAAGTCAGGGGGGCCCCATTGATTGGTGTGGCCGCAGCACTATCCTTGGCCCATTACGCCCTTGAGGAGAAGGATGCGAGCCGAGTTAGAAATTTGGCTCACGCACTCAGAGAAGCTCGTCCCACCGCTGTAAATCTAATGAACGCCATGGATCGAATGTTGGCACGAGTTGACGCCGGAACAGATGCTCTTGTCCAAGAGGCAGAAACTATTTTTATTGAAGATGTTGAGTTGTGCGAAAAAATGGCCGGCTTTGGTGCAGAGCTCGTTCCGAGCGGCGGGGCTGTGCTCACTCATTGTAATACGGGAGGACTAGCCACTGTTGGAGTAGGTACTGCTCTCGGATGTTTGGCAAAGGCATGGAGTTTGGGAAAGCGATTTTCAGTGTGGGTCGACGAAACGCGTCCCCTCCTTCAAGGTGGACGATTGACCACCTGGGAGCTAGGTCAGTTAGGTATTCCCTATCAGTTGATCTGTGACAATATGGCCGCCATGTTGATGGCTAAAGGTAAAGTAAATGCGATTATGGTGGGATCGGATCGGATCGCACTCAATGGCGATTTTGCCAATAAAATTGGAACGTACTCGTTGGCTGTAAATGCTTTTTATCATCGAATTCCATTTTATGTTGTTGCTCCTCAGACGACTGTAGATATGAAGTGTGAGACGGGCGGAGACATACCGATCGAAGAACGAAATCCTGAGGAGGTTCGTGGGGCCGGTGGTGCGTTTGGAAAAGTCACGTGGGCACCAGAGACTTGCGAAGTTTTTAATCCAGCCTTTGATGTTACGCCCGCGGAACTCGTAACAGCGTGGGTCCTGGACCGAGGAATTTTCAAACATGGCGACATCGCCAAAGGCGCGTTAAGGGTAGGAGGTTGAAATGTGGGGAATAATTGGTGGATCCGGTTTCGAAAAATTTGATGGTTTTAAGACGATTGAATTATTGAATCGCGAAACTCCCTTTGGCGAAGCCTCTTCCGGTTTCAAGCGGGTTCGGGTCGGCGAACACGAGTGCCTTTTTCTTTCACGTCATGGAGAACACCACGAGTTACTGCCTTCAGAGGTTAACTATCGGGCCAACGTCTATGCCATGAAAGCCTCTGGCGTGAAAGGAATCCTCTCCTTCTCGGCGGTAGGAAGTTTGAGAACTGAGCTCGCGCCCGGCGATTTAGTTATTCCAACTCAATATATCGACCGCACAAAAGGTGGCCGTAAGGGCACTTTTTGTGGGGATGGCGTCGTAGGACATGTGAGCTTGGCGCACCCCATGTGTGAAAAGGCGGGTGCCATTGCTTTAAATCTTGTTGCTGATGAAGACTGGACGTCACATTTTGGGAGTACCTATGTTTGTGTGGAAGGTCCGACGTTTTCGACGTATGCCGAGAGCATTGCTTATCGAGATATGAAGGCCGATATCATCGGAATGACGAACTATCCTGAGTATGCTTTGGCTCGAGAGGCCGGACTCTGTTATTTGCCTTGTTGTTTTGTAACGGATTATGATTGCTGGGATACTTCTCGGCCCCACGTCACGCTTGAGGAAGTGATTACCGTGATGAGGCAGAATAACTCGAAAGCATTTTCAGTCGCCGAAAAAGTTTTGGGCAACAGCCCCAAATTTTTTAAGGATTGCGAGTGCTACAGCCAAGGTCTCAGAATGGGATTGATGACTCCGAAAGAGGCACTGCCAAAAGAAAAAGGCGTGTGGATCGAAATGCTCCTGCGCTAGGATTCTTGCTGAAAAATTTGTCGACAATAAATTGAAAGTTCAAATTAAAGATAGGATATGCCTCGAGCAGGACCTCCGTCTGGCCGAAAAGATTAAGTCAGCAGAGGGAGGAGTTCATGTCGCATTCAGAGCAAAAACCTGGTGAGCCCATCTTTCCTATTAAGAGAAATTTTTCCCTCAAGCGAGGATTGTTTGTTGTGAAGCGCCTCACACTAAGCGCTCTGCCACTGGCCAGTGGCAGAAACTTACAGAGTAAAAAAACCGACTAATTCTGGTAAGCCTCTAGGGGCGCGCAAGAGCAAACTAAATTTTTGTCCCCGTACGCATTGTCTACCCTACCAACGGCAGGCCAAAATTTACGCTGAACCACCCACGGGAGAGGATAAGCCGCCTTTTCTCTTGAGTAGGGATAAGGCCAGTCTTCCTTCGTGAGGCGGGTCACAGGGTGTGGCGCATTTTTGAGAACATTATTCTCTCGATCTGCCTTTCCGGATTCAATTTCTGCAATCTCAGCACGAATTTGAATCAGGGCATCGATAAAACGATCAAGTTCTTCTTTGCTTTCGCTCTCGGTGGGTTCAATCATAAGAGTACCCGGAACCGGCCAAGACATGGTCGGTGCATGAAAGCCGTAATCCATCAGTCGCTTCGCGACATCGTCAACGGTCACCCCTGCGGAATCCTTGAGATGTCTTAAGTCGATGATACACTCATGAGCGACTCGTCCATTGTGATTTGAATAAAGCGTTGGAAAGTGCGGCGAGAGGCGCTTCGCAATGTAGTTCGCACTGAGAATTGCAACTTCACTGGCTTTTCTAAGCCCGTCACTGCCCATCATTGCCATGTAGGCCCATGATATGGGGAGAATACTTGCGCTTCCCCAAGGTGCAGCAGCGATCGCCGTTATACCTTCCTTAGGACCGCAGGCTGGAACCAAAGAGTGAGTGGGCAAGAAGGGGGCGAGATGTTCGCGAACACCAATGGGGCCAACACCGGGACCACCTCCGCCGTGCGGAATGCAAAAGGTCTTATGCAAGTTCAAATGAGAAACATCTACACCAAATTGGCCCGGCTGGCATAATCCAACGAGAGCGTTCATGTTCGCGCCGTCCATGTAAACTTGGCCGCCGTAATTGTGAATGAGGTCACAGATTTGAACAATGGATTCTTCAAAAACACCATGGGTTGAAGGGTAGGTCACCATAAGCACGGCCAAGTCGTTCTTGTGTAACTCCGCCTTTGCTTTGAGATCGTCGAGTTGAATATTGCCATGATCGTCGCAATTGACGACGACGACTTTGAATCCTGCCATGACGGCGCTTGCTGGATTGGTGCCATGGGCTGAGCTCGGAATAAGGCATACGTTACGATGGCTCTGTCCCTGGCTCTCAAGATATTTACGAACGACCAGAAGACCGGCGTATTCGCCTTGGGAGCCAGCATTAGGTTGAAGAGAGAACGCCTTAAATCCAGTGATCTCACACAACCAATGCTCTAATTGGCCGATCAACTCAAGATAGCCTCCCGCTTGCTCAAGTGGAGCAAAGGGGTGAATTTTGCCAAACTCGGGCCATGTCACGGGAATCATTTCGCTCGTGGCATTCAACTTCATGGTGCATGAACCCAAGGGAATCATCGCCTGATTGAGCGCGAGATCTTTCATCTCAAGTCGGTGAATATAGCGAAGCATTTCTGTTTCGGATTGGTAACTATTAAATACGGCGCCCTGTAAAAAGGCGGAAGAGCGATACATGGATTCAGGGATATGGGTACCCCCTTGAGTGGAATCGCTGGCTTTGCTGCTTCCGACAGTGGCAGCAAAGATTTGGGTGAGGAGTTCAACGTCTCCCTCCGTCTTTGCTTCGTCAAAACTGATCTGCAGAACATTGGCCTTGGGACGACCCAAATTCATACCTTGAGCCGCAGCCTGAGCCTGAATGGCATCGGCATTTCCTTCGGGCACGAGAACTTGAACTGTATCAAAAAACATCTCGCTAACAAGGCGAAGTCCGAGGCGCTTCATTTGATTTGCAAATAGAGAAGCAAGCAGATGAACGTCTTGGGCGATTCTCTTTAATCCCTCGCTACCATGATAAACGGCATACATTGAGGCCATAACAGCCAACAACACTTGAGCCGTACAAATGTTGCTTGTGGCCTTTTCTCGCCGAATGTGTTGCTCGCGAGTTTGTAGCGCGAGTCGGAGAGCGGGAGCCCCTTCGGCATCTTTGGAAACGCCGATGATACGCCCAGGGATTTGCCGTTTAAATTCTTCCTTGGTAGCCATAAATCCAGCATGTGGACCGCCAAACCCCATCGGTACTCCGAATCGCTGAGCACTGCCAATGGCGATGTCTGCGCCCAATTCTCCAGGAGGCTTAATGAGACAAAGAGAGAGAAGATCGCAAGCAGCAATCACTAAAGTCGAAGTGGATTTGGCCTTAGAGATCGCCTCGGTGGACACGGCGATCGAACCAGAGGCGCCCGGGTACTGAAGGAAAAGTGCAAAATAATCTTCTCCGCCATCAAATAAAGCCAGTGGCCCAACGGCAATTTCAATATCAAGAGGTGTGGCACGGGTCCTAAGGACTTCAAGTGTTTGCGGAAATACGTCCTCAGACACAAACATCTTTCGAGCCGATTTCTTTTTGCAAGCTGCTTGACAGAGACTCATCGCTTCCGCCGCCGCAGTTCCCTCATCGAGTAAGGAAGCATTTGCGATAGGGAGCCCCGTCAGGTCCATGATCATGGTCTGAAAGTTGAGAAGAGCTTCCATTCTACCTTGTGAAATCTCAGCCTGATAGGGTGTATAGGCCGTATACCAGCCCGGATTTTCAAGGATGTTGCGCAAAATTACAGTTGGTGTATGGCAATCGTAATAGCCCTGGCCAATAAATGACTTGAGAACTTGGTTTTTTCCAGCCACCTCTTTGGCGCGAGACAAAAACTGTGCTTCGCTTAAGGCCGCCGGTAAATCCATTTTCGGCCGGTGGAGAATGGATTCAGGAATTGTCTGCTCAATGAGCTCGTCCATTTTGGTGAGGCCAAGCGTTTTGAGCATTTCTTGTTGGTCTTTCGTGCGCGGACCTATATGTCGACTCACAAAGTCCATGGAATTCTCCCTCAGTTCACGGGCCGGCACAGAGGTCTTCTGGCCCTCCCCAATCTGCAAATTTCCAGAAATCACGCTCTCCACGGAACCATCTAATTTGCCTGCGAAGGCGTGGACTTTTTCCTCGTCGATCGTTTTTTGGTCTTCTTCTTCGTCGTCGTAGCTTTCATTACGCGAGAAGCAATCTGTGAAGAGGCCTTTTCCAATTTCTTTCGTTGCGCTTTAGCCATTGTCTTGACCTGGGTCAGGCTCTTTTCGGCCTTTGTCCGTTGCGATTTAATCTGGCGAAGAACCCGACTGACTTCTCGATCAACCTGGCGCTGGGCCTTGGCTAAAGATTTGCTGATTTCGTGATAGCGATCTTCAACTGTCTTCAGCCGTTGCTTGGCCGTTGGGCTGAGGTGGGCATGAATGTCAAATTTGCGTAACTCCTGCCCCAGGCGATTTACTTCACCTTTTAATTTCTCTAAATCTGCGTACTTGCTGAGTTCCGTTTTCATTTTGGACCAATTGATTTGCGCCACCGAGACCTCCCGTTTTTTGACCGCCCTACATTCGAAATATTCGCCTCCGAAGTCAAGGTAAAGGGGAGCCAAATCACAATGATTCAGTGGCGTTAGATAGGGGCGCAAGAATTCTTCGGTGGGCCTTAAATTGTCCTGAGAAACGGCGCTCTCCCTCGGCCCTCAGTTGGGGCGCACGAGTTTGCAAGTACTGTTCAAGATCGGCTCGGCTACGGACCCGGTATTGGACGCAAAGGCACTTTGGACCCGAAGATTCAGCCTCAACTAAAAACACCTCAGCAGAATGAAAGCCCTCACTCTCAAGAACTTGCGCCATGTGATGCCTAAGCCAGGCCGAATAGGATTCAAAAGTCTCCGGCCTTAGCTCAATATTTACCTCGTAAATCCACATGACTTGTCCTTTCTCTTCAATTGGCGCATATTGCGCAGCAATATGAATATTCGCACAGAAAAGATGACTCGGCGTGAGGATTTTCTCAAGCGCTTTTGGCGGCCTTACCCGAAGGCCCCGAAGGGAACCTTAGCCGCCTCAAAGAATCCCTCGGAAGACCAGTGGGTTGGGGGGACGATCGTTGCGTTTCGGAAAACTTCTGATGGAGAAAGACAGGTTCAAATTTTTGCGCAAGGGCGATCGGTCACTCTCAATGGAAAACAAATCACTCTTGTGATTGAGTCCTCAAAGGAATGCGAGGATGCGGCAAATTGGGATGCTGAATTGATCTTGATTGAGGGAGATAAGGTCGCAGCCCAGGTGGTGAATAGAGTGATTCGGTTGGTCCTTTTAGCTCCACAGCGGACGGAGTCACGTCCTTTGCCGTTAACTGTGGAGATGGCCAAGTCCTGGCAGGAATTTTTGGCCTCAGTTCGAAAGTATTTTACGGATCAGGGCTTTATCGAGGTTCATACACCGACCATGGTGGTTTGTCCTGGATATGAGCCCACTTTGCAGCCCATCCCTTGTGAAGTGGAAATCGACGGTGTTGGGCACCACCGTTTTTTGCCAACCAGCCCAGAGCTTCATTTGAAAAAGGTTTTGGCGCAGAGTTGGTCAGAGATCTTTGAGATTCGCTCTTGCTTTAGGGATGGAGAGGTATCAAATCACCATCAACCAGAGTTTACCATGTTGGAGTGGTACCAAAGCTACGTGGGAATAGAGGGG
>JAPKGD010000130.1 GCA_026648125.1 Bdellovibrionales bacterium
CGCCGCCGCCGAGATACAGAACATCTCCGGGGCGGTGCAGTCCTCCTCGGCGATCATCGAGGATCTCGGACAGCAGTCCGACCAGATCACCTCGATCGTCAAGACCATCCGCGAGATCGCGGACCAGACCAACCTGCTCGCCCTCAATGCCGCCATCGAGGCGGCCCGCGCGGCCTGTCTCGACGCCGGGGACGGTCTGCCCTTCGAGGCGCTCGAAGCCGAGGTCGACGGCGAGGATCTCGCGACTCTCGCCGTGCAGCTCGCACAGCTCGATGCCGAGCGTGCCCGCACCCTCGAGAGTCGCGAAGCGCTCGTGCAGGCCGTGACCGCGGACGAGTCCGAGCTGCGTCGCTACGGCGGCCAGGAGGATGCGGCGCTTGCCGAGGCGAGACGACAGGAGGCGCTCGCCGCGATGGGCGATGCCATCGAACGCTACGTGAAGGTCTTCGTGGCGGCACGGCTCCTGAGCTGGTGCATCGACCGGTATCGGGAAGAGAAGCAGGGCCCGCTGCTCGTGCGCGCGAGCGAGATCTTCTCGATCCTGACCCGTGGCTCCTTCGGGCGCCTGATGGTCGACTTCGACGGCAGGACTGAATTGGCGCAAAGATCTTGAGCAAAGAGCCAAGGCGCAAAGCCTTGCCGCCAAGGGCGGAAAACAACTGCCCGTACAAAGAGTGACGGACTTTCTCGCAAAAAAAAGTGGCCCCGCGCTGAAGTCTTCGTGCCCGAGCGGCGTGGTCGCCACTCGCCTCGATCAACTCCTGCCCGACGCCTTAAACAAAGCGCTTGGCGAAAGCGTTCAACAGTTTGATCGCTGGATGAAGGGCTTTATTAGCGATGAGGCTCAGTTTCATGGGGTTGAATCAAGAACTTCTTGTCCGATCCGCATCACCCGAGACAAAGCATCACTTCAATCGCTGAGCCACAAGGGTCTTTACCCCTCTGGAGAAGGAGCTGGCTACGCCGGCGGAATCACATCAGCCGCCTGTGACGGAATTGCCATTGCTGATGTGATCGCACAAGAGGTGGCCTCGCGCTCAATTGGTCACCATAGCCCTCATTCAAGTTGAACTTCAGACGCCCGAGACAGCATTTACGATTTGGTCGAGCACTGAAATTAAACTTGCAGTCATTTTCCATATCAGGATTAAGACGCTCCCAACTCATATGAGAAGGTAAAGGTGTATACCATGTTTAAAATATTTTTAGCCTTGGCAACAATTCTTACAACCTTGCCGGCTTTTTCCCACCCCAACCGAGAGACTTATACCTTTCAGTTGGAGCCCGGGACCAAGTTTAAGCTCATAGGTAATGTGAACATCCCGCCCCACTTTAACCAGTCCATCGCCTACCCTGATTTTGCCAACATCGCTTTGGGCCTTAAACCCTCTCAGATACGTGATCTCTGCTATGAAAGCGGTGAGTGCTACTTTCAGGTGGCCGACATTCAGGGCTATGACCGAGAGCTCGAACAAGGTACGGTCCTAACCTTAAAGGATTTCAAAGGCTCCCGTGCCCAGCTCGTCACGGAGAGAGGTACCTCGGTTGTTATATACTGCCACCATGTAGGCCTTGAGTTTGGACGATGGCTTGATGCCTTAAGTGGAGTACTCGTGGTAGAGAGCTTTCCCGCACCACAAAAAATCCACTAAACTCTCTTATAAAATCGGGGCCTCATTGGCCCCGAAAATAATGCAGAGAAGAGCTTAAACTTCTGGTGGAACTTCGGGCAATGGTCCCACATGGTGAGCGGCCAGATCTGCCGTTATAGGCTCCTCTGCGGCACTGGCATCAACCGGTAGCTCTTGAGCTTCAGTAACTTGAGCCGGTTCGGCCGCCTCAATGGCCTCTCCTGCCGTCGCTCCCTCGCCTTGAGCCGCCGCGGCTTGGGCGACCTCACTCAAGGCCGCCTTTGCAGCCTGGTCACGATCATAGCGCTCAAGCCAGCGGCGGTCCTGATCGGAAATCTCTTCGCCCACTGTCATGGCTTCGCGAATATCCTGAGCCCGCTCTGCATCTCTTTGCGCTTTCATTCGCGCTTTTTCCTGTTCAAAGAATTCCGTCGTGGTCGCTACTTTTTCAAGATCTGTGGCAATCTTTAATAGCTCTTCTTCGCCCTCGGAGTAAGTCGCACCGGCATCCTTTGAAAGTTGACCAGTGAGATCACCCAAAGTTTCTTTCTCTTCTTCTTCGCCAATCCCCTCTGGGATCAACTGATCAATTTCGTGGAGCGAAGGTAGTTCTTGAAGATTACGAAGCCCAAATACCTCTAAAAAGCGCCGACTGGTTCCGTAGAACATCGGTTTTCCAGGCAACTCGCTTTTGCCCGCAAAGTGGACCAGACTTTTTTCCATCAGTGCTCGCAATAAATGACCCGATTCCACTCCGCGAATTTCATCGATTTGAGATTTGGTCACCGGTTGCTTGTACGCCACGATGGCTAAAACCTCTAAGGCCGGACCAGAAACCCGAAACGGTCTCGCCTTAACGGTTCGGCGCAAGAAGTCCATGTTATCAACTTTAGTTCTTAGCTGATATCCGCCGGCGACTTCTTCGAGGTAAACCCCTCGACGTGCACCCGCATATTCAATCTGAAGATGATCAAGAGCTCTCCGAATATGGTGAGAGCGAACATTGGTTCCCTTAAAGGCCGCCTTTAACATCGCCACACTCTGTGGACGGTCGGTTGAAAACAAAAGACTTTCAACAACAGAGGCAATTTGATCTTCGTGAAGCTGCTCAACCTCTTCGATGGTTGCGGACTCAAAGCCCTCAAGCTCAGTTCCTTCCACAGACAAGTCCATTTGCCCGGCAGAAGAATCTTCCTCGTCAAAGACGATTGCGCTCGGCTCATCGTCTTCCGTTTGAAGAGCACTCAGGTCTTCTTCTGAAAAATCTCCCTCAAACTCTTCTTCGGCGTCCGCCAATAGCTGGGCCTCGCCGTCTTCGCTCACTTCATCTGCCCCGCCGTCGGTCAGCAAATCGTCCAAAGCCTCTGCCGCTCGACTGGCGAGGTTTTCAACTCGCTCGTTCGCCTCTGATGAGCCCTGGGAATTCTCACCAGTCACGTCGTCTGCCCATTCCAATTCAGCTTTTTTCTTTTTCTTACTCATATGGAGGGCTCCTCACTCAAGTTCAATACAACCGCCTCTGATCCCAGCTCTTCGGCTTCGAGCCTTCGCTCTTCGGCTTCAATTTCTTCGTCCGTGGCTGCATCATAAACGGTAGGTTCTTCTGAAGATTCACTGGGTACGCCCATCACCGTGGGCGTTTCAGAAACTGACTCCGCCAAAATTTGCTCAGCTACCTGCTCGGTGTGAACACTTTCGTAATTTTCAACTTGAGAGACCACGTCGCGATCAATAGATCTCTTTGTATCCACATGTACTTCGCCGTAGGTTTCAGATTGAAAGAGCGAGATAAATCCCATTTTTGCCAATTCGAGCAGAGACAAAAAGGTCACCAAAACTTGATTTGGCCGATCTTCGCCTTCCGCAGTGACCAACTGAGAAAAGGTCACTCGCTGGCCCACCACGAGGTGTTCTTTCATTTCCAAAATTCGCGCAGCGATGGACTGCATGGCACCCACCACACGATGAACACCCGACTTCATCGCACGAATGACTTTACGATACGAGGATATCAGCGCAAACAATGGATTCTCCTCAACCACGATTTCGTCATCTTGGGGTGCGGTTAAATCCAGACGCTCGCCTCTTAGCCAAATATCTCTGCCGACCCAAGGACGCTCCGCAAGTTGCTTAGCCCCCTCCTGAAATTTTTGGTACTCCAGAAGGCGTTGAACAAGCTCTTTACGTGGATCCTCTTTTTCGATCTCTTCCCCCGCCTCATTGTACTGGGGCAAGAGCATTCGACTCTTGATCTGCAAAAGTGTTGCGGCCATGGCGACAAATTCCCCGGCCATCTCAAGATCCAGGCGTTTCATGGCGCGAATGTATTCAAGATATTGAGCAGTAATCTTTGATATATCGATATCAAAGATATCCATCTCTTGCTCCCGAATAAGGTGCAAAAGAAGGCCTAAGGGCCCCTCAAAGCGCTCTAATTGAATTTGTAGTCCCATGACACCCATTGGCGTTCATTCAAGCAAGCTCGGAGCCTAAATTCAACAGGTCTTTTTGACGAAAATTTAGGCAATGAGGCTCGACATCCAAAGAGCCGCTGAAAACAGCGAATTGGCGAGGATATAGACCGGAACCGCAAGATAGCGAAAAAGTCCCGTGACCATCAAGCCAATCAGGATCAGGGATGTCATTTGTTGATTGGCCTCAAGAAAATCGTTCCAGGAGTGGGGTAAAAACCGAGCGAGCACCTTTCCCCCATCTAATGGATGAAGCGGAATCATATTAAAAACCGCCAAAAAAAGATTGATCATCAAAAAGACCTTAAGAATTTCTTTGGCCCCCTCGAGACGGCCCCCGCTTCCGGGCTCAATGCGCATCATGACCACCAAAACCACGGTTGAAATGGCAGCAAGCAAAATATTGCTCAAGGGACCGGCAAGTGCCACCCAGAACATATCCTCTCGGGGATTTTTGAGATTTCTCTCATTGACCGGGACAGGCTTAGCCCACCCAAAAAATGGCAATTGAAATGCCAAAGCCATAATCGGCAATACAATTGTGCCAATAATATCAGCATGGGCTGTGGGATTCAGAGTCAACCGACCCATAATTTCAGCCGTTCGATCGCCCTTTCGTCGCGCCATCCATCCATGGGCATATTCATGAAAGCAAAGGGCGAACAAAAATGGTGCAAAGTAAACCAACACTCGGCTGAGAATTTCGGGCATATTCATCTCGCTCATGCCCAAAACTTATACTAATGTCGATGCGATGACAAAGCTCCAACTCAAAATCTTCTTGGCCCTGATAGAAGTATTTCTGGCCCAGGGCGCATTTGCCAGCTTGAACAACCCCAATACCGTGCTCATCGGAGAACAAGCCGGCGGAATGGGGGGCGCTTATACCGCGCTCACGGGAGACCCCTCCTCAGCGTCATTTTATAATCCCGCAGCCCTCGCCCGAATGCCAGGAAACACGTTGAGCGCCGCCGTCAACCTCTACCAAAAGTACGACACAAAATTTGGTAGCCTAGACGGTTATGACCAGGCTCCGCTGCGTGTCAATCGGGGCTCTATTCTCCCTATTCCGGCCTCAAGCGGCACCGTCTATACCTTTCGCAATTTTGCCTTTGGCTTGAGCATCGTGTTTCCCCACTTTGACCAATACGCTGGTGAGATTAAAAGTACTAATCAAGCCACGTCCTACCTGAACCTTCGCGATGACTCGCTTTGGGTCGGAGGAAGTCTTGCGATCAATCTCGATCAAAGGAGTAGTGCCGGTCTCACGATGTACTACACCTCGCGTACCTATAACCGATCGGTCACTGATGAAACCACGAGCGGAGGCGTTTCGACCCTCACCACAGAGGAAAAGAGTTTCACCCAAAATTCGATCGTTTACATTTTGGGATTTCAGCATCAGTGGAAGGACCGTTTGAGTTTTGGCACAAGCCTACGGCTTCCATCTCTCCCGGTTTCTGGACGCGGAACCTATTACTTTGCTGAAGTCTCCAGTGGCGGAGGCCCGATCACTCCAACCGTGGCGACAGGCCTTGAGGCCAATACAAAATTTCCCATGCGGTGGAATTTGGGCGTGGCCTACCAGGTGGAAAAATCTTGGAAATTAAGCTTCGACATCCATCATTACTTTGCAGAAGAGTATGAAGATTTAAATTTTTCAGCGGCGGCCGATCATATTCGTGGTCGGGCCATGACCAATTTTAGTCTCGGCGGAGAGTATTACATCCGCTCTTGGCTCGCTCTCCGCGCCGGCCTCTTTACCAACCTCTCGTCGAACCAGCAGGTTCCAAATCAACCTTCACAACGAACGGGCGATTACTTAGATATGTGGGGTTTTGCCACCAACTTGGCTATCTTCACCACCAAATCCACAGCCGTGACTTTAGGTGGCTACTACTCCGGCGGCAAAGGCTATAGCGTTCAGCGCGTCGGTCAAAGCTTAGAGAAGCTCCCTAAAAGCCAACAGCTTTTTTCATTTCTTGTTGGAACATCTTTCTACTTTTAAACCGACTGAGAACGA
>JAPKGD010000131.1 GCA_026648125.1 Bdellovibrionales bacterium
AGTGCGAAAGTGAACAATTTCGAAGAGCCCGGTGCGGTAGTACCGCACGCTGGGATCTGTGAGGGGGCGGTCGGGTAACTGTCCGTTCTACCTTAATTTATCAGATGCTTACGGTACGGAAGGAAACGATCATGATAAAACCCGAAACTAACAAAACCAAAAACTCGCAAGAAGATTTAACGCTAATTGCAAATATGCTTCAGTGCCCTTTTTGTCTGGCCCGGATTCAAATCCAGGAACAAACGGTCCGGTGCACACAATGTAATAACACTTACCCTGTTTACCAGGGCGTACCGCTTTTTGCCCGCGCTGGATCTGCTGATTCCTGGGGACAAACGCGCGAACAACTTACCAGTGAATCCTACCAACAAAACTACCAGGAAGTGCAGGACGCCCAAGATTACAACCTGAAGTACCAAAAATACTTTTTAAAACGCTTAAGTACCAAACGAGAGTACCGGTTATTAAACCAGCTTCTGTCCCGGCAAGGACATTGCGCGACCATGCTGGATTTGCCTTGCGGGGGAGGAAGGTTAAGCCCGCAATTAGCGCCTTTTACTGATTTACTCATTGAAGCAGATATTGCCGTTGGCCAAATTCTCTATGGAAAAGCAAACTCGCACGTGCCCGCGCGCCGCATCTGGATGACCGCCTCGGCGTTCCATATCCCTTTCCAAAATTCGAGCATCGACGCTATAGTTTGCATTCGGCTTTGCCATCATTTGCCTATGCCTACAGAGCGCGAGCGGTTGCTTGGCGAATTATTGCGGGTTGCACGGAAATTCGTAATCATATCCTTCTTTGATTATCATTCGTTCAAGAATACGTTGCGTCGCATGAGAAGTTGTTTACGCCACAAAAAACCCAAGAACACCATGACCATCCAGCAAATTGGGGAAATAGCCAGAAAAAATGGAGGCGAACTAGTAACGTATCCGTCCTTATCGATTATTGGTTCAGGCCATCGCTATGCATTGATTGTAAAAAAATGATCCAGGCTGAAATTCAGATTTTCGCTTGTAACTCTTCTGTGAAGTTGGTTGATTCCACGTTGCGATTTTTTTATCCGGAAACATTTTTAAAACAGGAAGACGAAACCTTAATCTGGGAACAAAATATTCAGGACGTAGAAGCTATTATCAAGGTTTATCGCCATCGCAGTTTTCTGGCTCGTTGGAGAGAAAAAACATTTCAATTTCGCGTAGAACGGGAATTAGAAGCTTTGTCCATGCTGTACCAGACGAATATTCCTACTAGCCAGCCGCTGTTTTGGGGATATGGTAATTGCACCCAATTTGGCCGCATTGAAGCCTTAGCAACGCGTAAAATACCTAATACCATTTCGCTCAAAGAGTTTCTACAGAAAGTTGACAAAAAAACAGATCTGCTTAAGCTTGAAATTCTGTTCCAGCATATACGACAAATGCATGAGGTGGGAATCTATCACGGGGCCCTTAGTCCTAGAAATATTCTTGTGACTGCCACTCCTGCAACTCTACCAACTTTTTACATTATTGATATGGCGCAATCGATTCTGTTCTCCAAGTCGATTACGGGGAAGAAATTCGCGTGGCATGATTTACTGCATATTGCAAGGGGGCTAAAGTTTTATTGTAGCATATCGACATTCCTCCTTTGTTAACCCATTACGGGTTTTCAGAAGCGAAAATCGAGGCCTTTATCCAGAGCCTGAACCAGTACAATCCATCCAAACATACACGTAATTATTTGCGCGGCGAGTTTCTCTTCCGCCGTTTGTTGGGGAGGTAACATTGACGGAAGACACCGATTAAATTCCGCACGGACTTTTTCCAGACCTCGTAAGAGTAAGTTTCGATATCCTACATTACATTTCAGATTTATAATTCTTTATCTCTTATGTTTGGCAACTGAATTATGAAGGTCTGACCTGGTCTTGGATTGTGAAACCTGACCTTCATCCCTTGTAGACTCCTGCTTTATCAGAGAGGAGGCGTAGCAATAGTTACGCCTCCTCTTTTCTTGTGAGTTGTCAACGGTATTACCCCACGGCCGGCGCGTTAGCTTTTGCAGAACGCGATATCATCGTAAAGGTTATCCGGTATGCTATCGCCGGTGGTCAGCAGAAGCTGGACCGAGAGCCGTACAATGTAGGCGCAGGGCTGAAGTGAAGCCACTGTCCAGCCGGAGGGTGTTGCTGTGCCGAAGCGTTCCCCTGGTACTGCGGCGGGGAGCGTAAAATTGTAAGGACCACCAGGGCCGCTCATTGTCACGGATACAGAGCCGAGATCGGGATGTGTGGCTGTGAAGAGCACATCAAGGGCGTTGGTGATTTCTACGCACCCATTGGTGATCAACTGCTGAATGTCAAGCAAGCGTACGCCGATGGTTTTCGGAGGGTCGGTGAAGCCAGCCCATGACGGATGGTGTTTCACGTTGTCGTAACCAGTGTTATTGATTGCCACGCGGCGAATTTCGTCGAGGACTCGGACATCGGCCGGCCCGAAGTCTTGTCCCCGCTGCTCGCCGGCCTGGGCCTAGAACCCGCGGAGGTCTTGAAGCGCGCCGAGGCCGAGGCGAACAAGGCCGCGCTGCGCGCCCAGACCGAGCGGGCGAAGTCGCTGGGCATCTTCGGGGCGCCTTCCTTCGTGGTCGGCGAAGAGCTGTTTTGGGGCGACGACCGCCTGGAGGATGCTTTGGCATGGTGCGAACGACCTTAGACCCGCAAACCCTGCAAGAGATCTCCCAACGGACGCTCGCCGACTACGAGGGCCGCGCGGCGGATTTTTGGGAGGGCACGAAGGACCACGACGTCCAGCAGAACCTCCAGGCCCTCTTGGAGGCGCTGCCGCCGAAGGAGCGCTACGACATCCTCGACTTCGGCTGCGGCCCGGGCCGCGACCTGGCCGCCTTCGCCCGGCTAGGCCACCGCGCGGTCGGCCTGGAGGGCTGTCCCGCCTTCTGCAGAATGGCGCGCGAGCATTCCGGCTGCGAGGTGTGGCAGCAGGATTTCTTGAAATTGGAGCTGCCGGCGGAGGGTTTCGACGGGATCTTCGCCAACGCCAGCCTCTTCCACGTCCCTTCCCAGGAACTGCCGCGGGTCCTTCGCGAGTTTTGGACCAGCCTGCGCCCCGGCGGGGTCTTGTTCTCTTCCAATCCCCGCGGCCAAGACGAGGGCTGGCAGGGCGGCCGCTACGGCAACTTCATGGAATTCGAGGCCTACCGCCGCCACCTCGAGGCCGCCGGCTTCACGGTGCTGCGTCATTATTACCGCCCCGCCGGCAAGCCCCGGCACGAGCAGCCCTGGCTGGCGGTGGTGAGCCGGAAATAATTTCTATCGCGGGGAGCTCTTTCACTCCGCCTCCCAACCGTACCCACCGATGCCGCCGAGGCTAGCGAGGATCGTCGGCATGGCCGTCCCCACGAGGTGAAAATGTACTGGTCTCCGGAAGATGACGCCTATGTCGCGGAGGTCCCCGAGCTTCTAGGCTGTGCCACACACGGGGCTACCTTTGAAGAAGCGGCTCGCAATGCCGAAGATGCCATCGAGTCCTGGGTCATGGGCGCCAAGGCGGCGGGAAACCCGATTCCGGAGCCAGTCGCCACGAAGAAATATTCGGGGAAGTTCATGACACGTATCCGGCCTCAGATTCATAAGGCATTGGCCCTCAAAGCTGAAGACAATGGCAAGTCATTGAATCGTCTTGTGGAGGAGATCTTGGGGAAATCCGTCAGTTAAACGAAAATTATGGGGCTGGGCGTCGCGTCATATACGTGGCAAAGTTTGAAGACGACATATACGTGCCGCATGCGTTTTCGAAAAAATCTCAAAAGACGCCCGTCAGAGATATCAAAGTCGCGAAGAAGGTTTGACCATCCCCCCGCAAACTAGCCCAGTTGAAAGCTCAAGAATCCCGGTGTAGCAAGCCCACGGGAGGCTTGAGATGAAGAAGACCCAATTCAGCGAAGAACAAATCATTGGAGCCTTGAAGGACGCCGAAGGCGGGATGTCTGTTGCGGAAGTATGTCGCAAGGCAGGAGTCAGTTCGTACACTTTTTATAAATGGCGGCGACGTTATTCCGGCTTAAGCGTTTCCGAGGCCAAGCGCATGCGAGAGCTGGCGTAAGCTCCCCCGTCAACCGGACAATTCAAAAGTAGAGTTTTTTGTTTCGAGTTTCAGTTTGTAAAGGCTTGGGGGTAGCCCTCCCAGGGAGTCATGCGGCCGCTGTTCGTTGTATTCAATCATCCACTCATGGGTTATTTCCCGAACTTGGTCCAGGTCCTCAAATAAGTAGGCGTCCAGCACTTCGTTTCGATAGGTGCGGTTAAAGCGCTCGATATAGGCATTTTGGTTCGGCTTGCCAGGCTGGATATGGAGCAAGGCAATGCCTCGGCCATTGCACCAGTCCACAAAACTTTGAGCGATCAATTCCGGCCCGTTGTCGCATCGGATAGCCTTTGGCAATCCCCGCCAGCCGGCGATTTGTTCCATTACTCGAATCACGCGTTCCGCAGGTAGCGAAGTGTCGATTTCAATCCCTAAAACTTCCCGGACTCCTTCATCCAGGATGTTCAAGGTCCGGTACCTGCGCCCGCAGTACAGGGAGTCGCTCGTGAAATCGATCGACCAGGTTTGATTTGCCGCGGCAACAACTTCCATGCTCTGCCTTTCCCGAGTCGGCAATCGCTTCTTGGTTCTCCTCGGCTGGTTGAGCCCAAGAGCGCGATAAATTCGGTAAACTCGTTTATGATTCCAAGTTCGGCCCTCAAGACGAAAACGATAATAACATTTCCAAAATCCCCATTTTTGCTTCTTCGAAAGCAAAGATTGAAGGGCATCGATGATTTCACCATCCATTGCCAACCGATCCTGCCCAGGGTCGTAAAAACTCGCCCGGGAGATTTGCATCATTGAACAAGCCCGGCGGATGGGTAGCTTGTGTTCGGCCACCAGATATTGGACCGCTTCCTTCTTCTCTGGTGGCCTTAGAGCTTTCGGCTGATGAGGTCCTTTAGCGCCGTGTTTTCCAATGCAAGGTCGGCGTACATCCGTTTCAATTTGGAATTCTCGGTCTCGATCTCCTTCATCCGCTTGAGTTCATGAACATCGAGCCCGCCGTATTTCGATTTCCACTTATAAAACGTCGCCGAGCTGATGTTGTGCTTCCGCCAAAGGTCCTTCACGGGAACCCCGGCGTCCGCCTCCTTTAAGATCGAGACGATCTCAGATTCGCTAAATCGGGTCTTTTTCATCGAACCTCCTTGGCATCATTTGCCAGAAAGTTCTACTTCCTAACTGTCTGGAGTTTGGGGGAGCTTACGTTTCGACTTGGGTCGTAGGATTCCCGGAATGGGCGGTTCGATTTTCGGTCGGTAAAACGCGGGGCCTCGCCAGCTCTATTAGCAGGAGAAAGAATCCTGGATTCATTTTTAGTACCACGTATTTTCCTATCCTTTCCTTGACAACTCCTTACTTTCATTACTTATTAGCAACCATTAATTGCCTTTAACGATACGGCATTGGCTTCCGAAACTCACACCGGGTAAGGGTTTAACGAAGGCGTGTTAAACCCATGCAAATTTTTTTCAGCTTCCTTGTTAGGGGTTTCTCCCTTTTCCTGATCACTTTAGCCGTTGGATGTGGGCGAGGTGGACAGCTTCCTGTATTTCAAGACGTCTCCAAGAAATTCTGCCTCGCCGACTCGGAATGCGGGCCCTTGGAATTATGCTCGGCTTCCCACCAATGCCTTCCCCGGGTTGCTTCATGCGTAGGCGAGGGAGATTGTATCGGGGACTCAATCTGTTCCGGCGGTCTCTGCCTAGACCCCGGGGTGTGCTACTTCGACTATCAATGCCCCGCCGAAATGGCCTGCGAGTCCTTTCGGTGCGCCTATCGCCGCTGCATCCAAGACTCGGAGTGTGAAATAGGTAAGCGCTGCGATGTCATCGTGGGTAGTTGTCGAGAGGGCCTCTGTTTCGCTGATTCCGAGTGCGCCGAGGACCATTGCTGCGACCCGCTGCGGTCCGCCTGCGTTCCGGAACTCGTCTGCGACCGCTATGACAGCGGAATTCCCCAAGACTGCCAGGTTGCGCCCGAGCGTTGTGACCGTGAGGACA
>JAPKGD010000132.1 GCA_026648125.1 Bdellovibrionales bacterium
CACCGGCGGCCTCTCCGGCATGGCCAGGGCGCGCAAGGTCGATGTGATCCGCGGCTACGGCCATTTCTTGGGGTCGAGCGATTCGATCTTGGCGCGGTAGCCGACGGGCAGGGGGTTGACCATGGAGATCTTGCTGCCGACGGCGAGCCGGAGCTGCCGGGCGGAGTTGTCGAGGAAGCGTTCGAGCTCGTCGATGACGGAGATGCTGAGGACGAAGATCATGACGGGCAGGCCGACGGCGGCGCAGGTGAGCAGCTCGCTCCTTTGGCGAGCCGGGCGCCGCTCTTACAGTGGGACAGGAGCGTAAATGGGAAGATATTTCTCTCTTTATGCTAGTTTTTTTCGCGCCTCGCTGATGGCAGATCTCGAGTACCGATTAAATATTGTGACCAAAATATTCACCGACATTCTTTGGTATTTGGCACAGGCCAGCGTATTTGAGGTTCTCTTTCATCATGTTCCACAAATTTCAGGTTGGGACATACATTCTGCGCGCGTCTTTATGGCCATCATTTTTGTTGTGGATGCAATGTGGATGATTCTTTTTCAAGAGAACTTTGAACGCCTTTCTTGGAAGGTAAAACAAGGGGAGCTCGATCTCGTTTTGGCAAAGCCAGTCGATGCTCAGTTTTTTCTAACGCTGCAGAAGCAAAATACTTCTTACGTGATTAACACATTGCTCGCAGCCACTTATCTCACTTGGACTATCAACCAACTGCCACAGAGTGTTGCTGCTTGGAAAATCGCTTTGTTTATTACCGTGGGAATACCTGTGGGACTTCTGGTCAGTTATTCATTTCGCATTATGTTTTCAACCTTGAGCATTGTATATACCAATGCGGAGTCAATTAATTATGTTTGGTACCAGATTTATCGACTAGGGATGAGGCCCGATCCATTTTACCCAAAATGGTTAAGAATTTTGGTACTGACCCTGCTTCCAGTAGGTTTTGTGGCCAGTGTCCCAGCTCGAATGATTATTGGAGATGTAGAGTGGTGGCTTATCGTAGGCGGGATAATCATCACCGCCCTTTTGTTTGTGTTCAGTCGATATCTGTGGAAGTTGTCACTTCGGCATTATGCCTCAGCGAGTAGTTAAAATTTAGTCTACGGCCACTGATAGGCATCACCCATGAGGTCGATTACAATTGCCGAGTCTTCTTTAAAATACAGTTCAAATTGTCCGGAGTGCAGCCCCTGAAATGGGGGCCAATAGCGAATTTCGGCCCAGCACTTAGCCTGAGGGGCTAAACCATTTTCGCAACTATGAGTCGCCGAGTAACCAACACCTGAAATATAGGCCGAATCAAAAGTTAGTGGCGTTTCTCCGGTGTTCGTAATTGTAAATCGAACCACATTCATCGAATTTACATGGACGCGCCCAAAATAGTAAGAGTGCCGATCCACCTCTAGTACCCTTGAGCCACCAACAGAAATCTCAGAAACTGCAAAAGCCGCTGGAGAAGCAAAACTGAAAAGAAAAGCAAAAATAAAATAACGCATCGTCAGCCCCCTCTGATCCGGTTATTCGACCATTAAATTTATAAAAATCAAAAGAAAAAAATTAAAGCCCTAGAGCTTTTTTGATTCCGGCCATAGGGACAGAAGGATCGAGAGGCTGACCAGATACATCCACCGCCTCGGATAAATCCATGAGAACCATGGCCCCATTCGTACAAACAGGAACCGATGGTGGCTGCTTATCAAATTCGCAACGACCATCCTGGGGAAATTGCCGATCTCTACATCGCAAGGGCTCTTCAAAATATCCATCGGGCCATATCAGAGATCCGATAACCTTAGTTTCGGCAAGTGATGTCACCGTGAGAAGGGCTCCTTCGGGCAAAAAGCACGGTCCAGACTTCAACGTCGTAATCCACCAATCTTTAGCATCATAAATACCCGCCGTTGCCGGAAGCTCAACCAGTCGCGGTTCCGGAAGAGCCTTGCCATTGATTCCTCGGGGCGCAACGAAGATTACATACTTCTCTGCCCAGCTCTCTTTAGAGTGTGTGATATTTCGACCAGACAGAGCGGCAATGAGCCCAGATGCCTCCGAAGAGAGGGTCCACCCCATCAGAAGTGCAATAGCAACTCTGCAAAAAACACCAACAACCTGCACTTTTTTCCCCAGCTATGCCCGCCGGCATCGATTTATTTGTATCCCAGCCCAATGATCCGTTCGTCTGTGCAATGTACATTCCACTTTTGACAATATGCAGCACCGCAGCTAAAAAGTTGAACTCTTTTCGGAGTAGCATTTTGGGTCTTATTCAACTTTTTCCAACCCAAGTCTGGCATGGCGCTTTGTGCAACAAAGCAAGATCGCAAAAGCTCAACCGCGAACTTCTTCGTGATATCAAAACTCTGATGACTCTTGATCAAGACGGCTGGAAGTGGTCTCGGGCAAATTATCCCGGCGGATACACCTCCTATGCATCGATCACTAACACGCACTTGCGATTTGCCCCCTTTATGGAGCTTAAAAGCCTCATTGATCGACGGGTTCGGGAATATGCTCGAACGCAGCACTGGGATTTACAAGCAAGAAAACTCGAGATGACCACCTGTTGGGTTAATGTGATGCCGGAACTCGTCTCTCATTCGCTGCACTTACATCCCCTCGCCGTAGTTAGCGGCACATATTACGTGAAAATTCCAAAGGGCTCCGGTCCACTCAAATTTGAAGATCCACGTATTGGACTTTTTATGGGCTCCCCTCCGCGGAATCAAAAATGCCCGTCCCACCAGCAGCCCTTTTTTACAATTTCTCCGAACGCGGGCGAACTTGCACTTTGGGAAAGCTGGTTAAGACATGAGGTGGCTCCCAACCGAGGAACGGGTGAGCGAGTGAGCGTGAGTTTCAATTATGAATGGATTTAGAAAAGAAAATATTGCGCCCGTAGCTCAGTTGGATAGAGTGTCGCCCTCCGAAGGCGAAGGTCACAGGTTCGACTCCTGTCGGGCGCACCACTTTATATCAAGGAGTATTCCGCAGATGAGAATTTTTATTCAAATTACAATTGCTCTGATTGCGACATTGAGCAGTCCTCTTGTTGTCGCACAAGAAACTTCTTCACTTCGCTTTTTAGTTCCGTTCTATGGAAAGCCGGTGACTCAATGTGATGATTTACGTTTTGGGGGTAGGCCAGGAGCTCGAACTATTGCCTGTGTCAATGTGGGCGAAGGAAAAAACCATAGCTGCGAACTCTTATCCTACGGCTGCATTGCCTGGGAAGAACCTGGAAATGAAGGCCAAGCCGCCTGCGATGCCGTCTGCCAAAGTCCATCCAATAATTAGGACCATCACTCTCTCTGAGAAAGATAGGCCATTGAAGACGAACTAGAGTTGAGTTGATATCTGAGCCCCAAATCGGGCTAACATCTGAAAGAGCGAAAAATTCGCTTTGTGCACCGTGGATAATTCTGGGGAAAGCTGTGCCAGACTTGGGTTTGAGCTCTGCTGTAGAATGGTTTTGCGTAAGTTTTCAATAAGCTCCCGCTTCTGTCTAAAATGACAATCTGGGTTTTGCACAATCTGCATTAAATTTTCATGGTAAGGAATCACCACAGACTGAAAAAATTGAGCTTCCCCCCCAGCTTCAATTTGCGCTCCCAACGCACGGTAACCCTCAATGACCAAGGCCTGATCAAGAGTCGGCTCAACCAAGGCTTTCATTAGAAAGACCTCAGGCTCGGGAAGACCAACTTTCACCGCTCCAAAGTCCACAACCGCAAGTCCACCTTCACTCGTCACCATAAAATTGCCGGGATGAGGATCAAAGTGCACCGCCTTCAAATCAAAAAGCGATGTATAAAAAAAATCAAAAGTTGCTCGAAAGATAGAACTGGATATTGGCTTCCCCCGTCTTTCCAATTCCATCAAGGTGTGTCCGCGGACCCTCTTTTGAGTCAGAACTCGCTCTGTCGAAGCACTTCGAATCACCTCTGGAATAAGAACGCCCTTTGCCGTCCAAAACTTCCGAAATGTTTCCAAGTTTTCAGCCTCTCTGAGGTAATCAACTTCCCAAAGTATGTGGTCTGAAATTTCGTGAATAGTCCTTCGAATCAAATCATTACTGAGCTGAGAGGCGACCGATTTCAATAATCGAATTTCCTGATGAATATCTCTGGCGATATGTGGGTACTGCACCTTAAGCACCACATCTTCGCCCGATTTCATTCGGGCTTCATGTACTTGCCCAAGGCTTGCTGCAGCGATGGCCTGATCATTGAAGTCAGAAAACACTTCCTCAATTGGTCGGCCCAGTTCAATTTTAAGAATTTTGCGAACCACCATGCCCGAAAGCGGTTCAATCTGATCAAATGCGGATTCTATTTTCCTCAAGGTCGGTTCTGGAAGCAAGCCCTCTTCCAAAGCCAAATTCTGAAGAATTTTTAACCCTGAGCCACGAAGTTGGCTAAGTCCATTAAGTAAAATCTCCCCCGCCTTGGCGTTTTTTTCGTCTTTTAAAGAATCAACTTTCCCCTGCGGTTTGAACAGGGAGTTGGCTCGAAAGCTGATCTCTTCTAATGCAAGGCGGAGTGCTATTTCTCCCAGGACTTTACTTTTCACTCCGTCTTCCCCAAGGTAAAAAGCTTGTTTAAAACGTGTTCCTTAAGAAGAAAGTGCCCTAATTGATAAACCTTGTTCATAAGACCGCCACGCATCAGCTCATTAAAGATATTCAAGGAGAGATCGATGACTTGCGTGGTGTTTATTGATCCTCTGCTTTCGTCTTTGAGCCAATAATAGATAACCCCCACATGAAAATCCCAGAACAATTCGCAGAGTAGGCCTCGAAAGGGCGGCTCCGTCATTTCATTCCTTCCAACGGCCTCCTCCATCTCCCGATCGACAAAGTCCATATAGAGCTTTCTCGTTTCTTTCAGTGAGGACTGAGCAAAGGGAATTGATTGCACAAAGAGATGTCCATACACTTGCTTCACAAAATCTCGATCGACTTCAATCAATTCGAGATGAGATTCTATGACTAGATGAAGACGCTCTGAAAAATTCATGCCGAGAAAGCTTGGATGAGACTTTACCTTTTCTAAAGCCTCACTGATAGACCAATGCAAATACCCTGTTAGTAAAGATTCTTTAGTCGGAAAGTAATTATAGATTGCAGCTTCGCTCATTTTGGCTTCACTCGCGATCGCTCGCATGGTCAATTCCGCAAAATCTTTCTTTTGGGACAGTCGCGCCGCTGCTTTAAGCAACAGCGCAAAATTTTTCTTCTTTTGGTCCTTAGAAATCTTCATTTAGTACACCAACTGAATTTGGACGGGGCGTTTTTTGTAAATCATAGTCGCCATACCACCCGCCGAAACCTCGGCATTTAACGCCTGTTCTGCGTTTGCTTCAATAGAAATAGTCACACTTCCGCGGGCCATTTCATCGAGAGTGGCAGCTGGTATGCGTATTTCATGCGAAGATGCAAAGGTTTCAGAATAGATCTTGGATCCTTCTTGAGTTGGCGCAGGCGTGAGCTGAACACCAATGCGATCAAAACCGCGACTTTCAAGAGCAATAACAAGGTCTTCGCCCAGCTTTACTCGGCTTGGAACCTTGGCATGGAAGGCCGGGAGCGCAAGTCGATCTTTAATCAAGCGCCCTTGTTGGTCCGTCCAATCGACGACCACTTCGCTCCCATTGTTCGGAACGAGGGCCGAATACGACGCTCGGCTTTGATCGCCCATATAGATCCAAAACAGTGGAAAGATAAATCCGGCATAAAAAGCAGCCATTTCGCCACCATCTGGGCGGTCGATAACGCTATCGTCTCTGACGCCATTGTTATTGACCCTGAGCTGACTGGGTGGGGCCAAACGCACATAAGTGCCCCACTGATCCTTCACCGTAAATACGGCATTGAACATTGTGGAACGGGTTCGCTCATCGTGGGCAAGGGCATAGGAGCGATAGATGTTGTTTGATCCAGTGACACTGTCCTCCGCAATAAGACTTGAATCAATCACTCCCCGGGAACAGGCCGTCTGAAGCAAAGCCAAACTGAGCAGAATGGGCGCGAAGTGCTTTTTTGAGGTCCTTTTAATTTCCATATAATTAACTC
>JAPKGD010000133.1 GCA_026648125.1 Bdellovibrionales bacterium
GCGATGGGTTTTAGGGTGATGGGGTCCATGGGATCTGCTTGTAACAGAGCCCAAGACACGACGCAATTTTTGAGGATTTTTTTGCTTTGCTTTGCAAGATATCGAGCCTTTAAGATGCCTCCATGCGCGCGGTCTATCCTTGGACATTGCTCCTGAAGCGATTTTTACTCCTCTTGGCCTTTTATCAAGTCTTTCGCCTTATTTTTTATATGGCCAATCTGAGTGCGGTGGCGGGGGAGCCCTTTCAGAGCGTTGCTAAAGCTTGGTTATGGGGTCTTCGCTTTGACCTTTGGGCTGTCATTTGGACGATGTTGCCGTTGCTGCTACTGACCTTTCTGCCTTGGCGATGGCAGGCTCAGAATTACTTCCAAAAGATGGTGATGATTTACATCGCTGTGGTGAGCTTTTGGAACGTGGGCCTCAATATGATCGATGTCGAGCTCTATAAATTTACCGGAAAGCGCCTCACCGTAGAATGGCTCAGGCTTCAACAAGATCTCTCCCACCAAGGGACGGGGTTGGTTTCTTACTACTGGTGGCTGGCGCTGGCTTCTTTGGGGATTTGGATCATTCTCCTAAAACTTTGGCCAAAGTGGCGAGAATCGAGTGACGCTTCTTCTTTTGGGCAAAGGGTTCTCTTTGGTCTTTTGATCTTGCCCTTTGCTTTTTTGGGATTACGGGGAGGTTGGCAACTTAAGCCGCTCGGAATGGCCCATGCTTATTCCCTTGGCTCGTCTGGCCTTGGTGTTTTGGCCATGAACTCGACATTTTCTTTTTTCAGAAGTGGCTCGCAACAGTTTGATTCTTTGCAGACCAGATTTTTTGTCCAGCAGGAGCAGGAGCGCGACTCAATTTTGCGCGATCATCAGAGCCTAAAGTCGGCAGAGTTTGGGCGCCTTAAAGGTTACAATGTCGTGCTGGTCATTGTGGAAAGTCTTGCGGCTGAGTACATGGGGGCACTCAACGACGGCAAGGGCTACACCCCCTTTTTGGACGAGTTGTCGCAAAAGGGAGTGCTCTTTCGGCAAAATTTTGCCAATGGACGAAGATCGATAGAAGCTGTGCCGAGTGTGGTCTGTGGATTTCCTTCCCTTCTTGAAGAGGCGCTTATTCTATCGCCCTATCAAGGCATCAATATGGAATGTCTTCCTCAGCTCCTGCGCAAGGTAGGGTACTCCACCCAGTTCTTTCATGGCGCTTATAACGGCTCCATGTACTTTGATGCTTTTGCCCTTCGTTCAGGTTTTCACTCCTATTTTGGCTTTGATGAATTTGCCCGCCCCCATGAGGACGATGGGCATTGGGGAGCGTTTGATGAGCCGTTTTTTCAGTATATGGCGGGTGAACTCAGTCAGGCTCAAACCCCTTTCTTCGCCACCATATTTACTTTAAGTTCGCACAACCCCTATCATGTGCCTGAAAAATACAAAGGTCGATTTCCTAAAGGCGATCTTGAAATCCACGAAAGCATTGGTTACGCCGATCATTCGCTGCAACAGTTTTTTGAAAGTGCAGCGAGTGAGCCTTGGTTTGAAAAGACGATCTTTGTTGTCACTGGTGATCACACTCAAAAATCGGGCGACAAAAAGTATCAATCGCTCACGGGCAGTTACCGGGTTCCACTCTTAATTTATGTACCCGGAGTTCAACTCAATGCCGATACTGAGAAAGTCACCCAACATGCAGATATTCTTCCCTCTGTCGCGGATTTATTGGGAGTGGAGGTCGAAAAGGTAGGCCCAGTGGGGGAGAGTGTGTTTGCCAAAGGCGTTGGCGTCGCTGTGAATGGAAATGGGTATAGCTATTGGATGTTGCGCCCACCTTGGTTGGTGGAGTTTACTCGAGCCACCAATGAGATCACCGCTTCTCGTTTTAACTTAAAGACGTGGCAAACCGAGCCGGCCGTGAGTGCGGATGCCGACCGCCTCGGAGCCGAGAATCTTTTTAAAGCCATTCTCGACAGTTACAACCAAGCCCTTCTCACCGGACGACTTTAGGAACCAGGTCCTATTTGCGGACGCGAGGAGTCGATTGGGAAAAGGGTCCAACTTAAGGGGAGGGTTACCCCACGAAAAACAATTTCCCGGTCCTTCTCTTGATTGGAAATTTTGGTAAATCGATCAGATTTCTGTGCAGTAGAGAGAAGATCTGGGGCGAGGTGTTTCCAATATTTGGTGAGAATTGGAGCGGCTTCGAAATGGGGTTGCCAGATCAAGTTTTTTTGAGTTGCAAGTTTATTTGTGGCAGAAGATACGACTTCCCAGTTTGTGCTACGCAAAGCCTCTTCGTTATCAAGGAGTTCGATTTGGTAAAGTAGAAGAGCGGAGATCACTGCTTCATGCTCGTCAATGAGAGCCTTCAAGGCTTCGTTGCTATAGCCAATTTTTAGACGATCGCGAAATTGGGCTTCCGCCCTGGCGACCTCTTGTACAAATTGGGCGATCACTCCTTCGCTGGCCCACCAATTTTGCCAACGCCCGGACTTTGCCTTGATTTGATTTCGAGCGAGATTAAAAAAATCAGTCCAGGCAGGCTCGTCGAGCTGTCGCGTTTGAGGGTGACTGATTTGAATTGCAAAGGTTGGCCCTACGGGTCCCTTTCTCCAGGCTCTTTCCCCAATGAGAGGATCCGAATTGGCCATTTTTTCGAGCATTTCCAAAATGGCCTCAAAAGACGCATTCGGAAAGTCGTATTCTCCGCCAAAGTACGCCTGTGCGGCCGCCAAGTACTCAGCGCGAAGATCTTGGTTGGATAAAAACTCGCTCAAATTTGCGGCCTTGTCTTGAATACGATCAAGGTCCGCCACGGTTTGACCATGGGCCCATTTCGCGGGAATTAAGAGCAAAATACTAAGGAATATTATGAGCCTCAATATGGGCGCTAGTAGCAAAGGCTATACCCGCTAGGGCTTCAATAGGAGTCGGCACTTCGAATTCTGAGTGCATACGGCTTAGACGGCGCCAAAAATTGGTACCGGATGGCATTCCCTGAGATAACGCCATGCGCTTATGGGCTAGATGTGGACAGCGGGGAAGGCGTTTCGTATGACCTAGAGAGGGCACTTTGAGGGGGATTCAATATGTCTAATTTCTCGTGGATCGTTATGGGGATCTTATTGCTTGGACTGGCGTCTTGTACTCCAGATGATCCTTCGGTCAAAAGAAACACGACGGCGGGGTTTGAGCGAGCGAGAGCTGAGCGGGTCCAAGTCTCAGGTGTAGATTATCTAGAATATAGTGCCTACCGATTGAGTGAAGTGAGTGATCTCCTCAAAGTTATGGTCGATCAAAGGGCCAACTTACCCCAAGCCGGAAAATCGAATTCGCCCTGTGCCAAAATGGAGTTGGATCGCAATGAGGGCTCAAGGCGTTTACTTCGACTGAGAACCAACAACTGCAAGCTGGAGCGCGGGGAGTTGACTGAGGCCTCTTTAAAAGCCGATGGAGATGAAATTGTTGATGTATTCCTGAATCAAGCTGGGCAAGTGAGCCGCATTGTTTTGAGTAGTGTGGGTCCGCGAGTAATTTCCGGATCGATTACAAAGGGAACTTTAAGAGGGAGCGACCTCACAGCCTGGGAAACTCGCCAAATGGCACTGGATGCAAGTGGAGAAGGTGCATTTCGGTTTTCCTATTCGGTGGAAATGAACTGGCGTCAAACGCTTTCGACCAAAGCCTTTAAGGCCTTTGATGAAGGAAAATCTTATTTCTCAGCCACCGGAGACATTCAGTTGGAAGGGAATGAGGTTAAAGATATAGCCGTAGAGCTCATTCGCCTGAATGCGAACATACCCCGCGATGTGCAAAATCGCTCAAGAAGGAACAATCGGGCGAGCAATCGCACCTATCACAATGTGGAGCTCTTGCTCCGTATGGCGGATGGAGAAGAAAAAGATACTTCAGCGCCATTGGTATACGATCCCGCTTGTGGTCTTCCTTCCGGACGCCTGAGAGTCCTACGTTACAATTCATCGTTTGGTGACAAGATTAGCTCAAGAGAAGCGACGGACATTCAGTACTCCCCTCTGGGGGTTTCTGTACCTGCTTCAGAAGCAAGCCGACCTTGGACGGACTGCAAGGTTGAAGTGGGAACGCCGGACGGTGGTGGAACAGCTGTTACATTGAAAATAAAGCGACCCACGATTCCCGAAGGCGAAGTTGGCGTACGGGCGCCCTATATTGCTTTATTCTTTAGATAATTGGAACGCAGTGGATTTCCAAGCTTCTTCAAATGATTATATTGAGGGTGTAGGGAATATTAATTGGGAGAGCTATGAAGGAAACCGCGTTGATTTTGGGGGGAGAGGGCGGTATTGCCGGGGCCATCTCTAAAAGACTCGCAGAATCTTACGATATTCAACAGGCTTCACGATCCTCTAAGGACTTTTCGGGAAATTTAAAAGATCCGGAATTTCGCAGACAACTTGTCGAATTAACCAATCCGGCCATCGTTATTTCAGGGTTCGGGGAATGGCAGGATAGTGCCTAACTCATGTCTGCCATAAATACGTTTTTTCTAGCGGACCTGGATTTATTCACCCGATTTGAGAATAAGGGTTGTCTGAAGAGGTATGTCCTAATTAGCTCTGTCGCAGCAAAATTGTCGGCCTATCCGGGTTTGTCGCAAATAGATTGAATTGCCTCTGCGCCAAACGCGCTGTTTCAGATGTTTTTATGCAATTGCAAGCCTCGGGGCAAAATCGGTCAGAAATTCTTCTCATAGAGCCGGGCTTTGTAGCCACTAGTTTTGCAAATATAAATGATCCAGAGAAAGACCTAAGAACTGGTGATTCATTTAGCCAACACAAGATTGTTCCAATACCACCTGAGGAAATGGCGGAAGCGGTATGCGCTCTTCTGAAAAATACAGGTGTGCGAAACACAACATTGACCCCTTTTTAATTCGAACCTTAAGAGTCTCTAATATAAAAAATGGACCATTAATTGAATAACCAACAAGAGGAGGAATATTCCACTTCTACCGACGGATAATCTCTCCGTATATGGGCAAATGGTCACTCACTCCGACGGGAGATAACTCATCAAACCGGGCCGGAGTCCCGTAGGGAGAAAATTGATAGCGGCTCACCCGAGGAACCGAAATTGATTTTTCGTTCACGCGCCAGGAAATCTTGCCTTCGGGCCCAAATGATTTCTTAAACAAAATGGCATCCAAAAATGACCAGCGGCCCCGATAGTTATGCGTGCCTGCGCAATCCCCACAGCCAATGTAGTGCGATACTAACCAATGCTGTCCTAGACGTTCACGAAACAAGCCCGTTTTGAAATCCTCTTCGGCGGAAATATTAAAATCCCCACCGGCGACAGCCATGCGGTTTTCTGGCAGCTGAGCCAGTAGTTGATTGAGAGAATCAATCGATTGTTCACGCCAGTAGGTCGGATTGTGTTGAGAAGGGAAGTGCACCCCAAAAACTGTGAGGTCATCCCCAGACGGTAGCTTTAGATTAACCTGGAGAATTCCTCTTGATCGAGGCATCCACACCTTATCTTCTTCATTTTTAGGTTTAAAGGCGATGCGATGAAGTTTGGCCGGTTCAAATTGCGGAAATCGAGAGAGTACCCCGATATCGATGCCGCGAGGGTCGAAGCCCTCAATGAGAACTTCTGTTTGGTAATCAGATTTCTTAAGGCGTCGATTTAATTGCTTTAGAACATTAAGGTTTTCAACTTCGACAACCACCAAAATATCGGGCCCCCGACCGCCGTTAATTCTTTGAATCACATCAGCGAGGCGATCGAGTTTCCGGTTGAGCTTCTCATCACTCCAGTCACCTTCAAGACATTCCTTCTGTCGAGAAAGTGAGTCTTGTTTGGCACAGTTGAGTCGATGCTGAGGGGTGCCTTTAAATTTAAGAGGGAGAAAGGTGTAATCTTCAGTGCCCAAATCGGGCAGCGTGTCGAAAAGATTCTCCATATTGTAAGACATAATAGAAACGGCATGCGGTGAGTGTAGTCGATTCCCGTGTCGATAACTCCCACACGAAGCCCCTGACCGCGCACAAATTCGCCCTTG
>JAPKGD010000134.1 GCA_026648125.1 Bdellovibrionales bacterium
CTTCCCATCAATTGCAATCGTCTGATTGGGCTCAATATATTTGGTGAAGTCATGTTTCATGAGATGGTGATAAAGGTCATCCGCATTGTAAGCATGAAAATCGAGTATAGGTAAAATCACCCGCGAAGCAGATCTCAATAAAAAATTGGCCCGATAACAACCTTGCCAGTTGCTCTCAAATTCCACACCAAGTGGCTTTTCCTTTGGATTTTTAATTCCAAGCTCAATGAGTTCCTCTTGGACGGCGGGCTCAAGCCCACGAGAGGTTAATGCCAAAAATTTTGCCATAAATTCTAGTGCCCTGCTTCAGGTTCAGATGACTCGCCTTCGTCATCTTTGAGGTCTTGATCAAAGAGATTCTTATAGACCTCTTTTTGAATACTTCTCGTGTCCGTTTTGCGAGGGGCTTCGGGAAGACTTGCTAATACTTTGAGGTCTTCTTCATCCCGACCCCCGGGGTATAGTCGCTTTCGCGCCCGCTCGATTTCAGTTGCCGGAGTAAGATTCGGCGATATTTCCGAAGCAAAAGTCGGAGCGCCAAAGACAATCATCACACATAGGGCTAACCAATTCATGCGCCAAGTCTAGCTTCATTTTGCCCTGAGCTCAATTACAGAAATTCGCTGCGAATGGGCCTATTTTTTGGGTTTTGCCTTTTTTGAGGCTGGAACTCGCGCCTTTCCTGGGGCCTTCTTGCCCTTCGCTGCGCTCTTAGACGCTTTTGCCTTCGTGGCCGCTTTCTTAGCGGCGGTCATCTTGGCGGGTTGTTTCTTAGTTTTTGAAGTGACCACGGTGGCTTTCTTAGCCGGAACCTTCTCCTTTGGCTCACTGCCCTCTTCTGGCTCTGTGGAGGGAGGCATTGAAGCTGGCTGCCGAAGATCCATTTTTCTTTCACCTAAAACCAATGGTCTTGCGGCCGATTCTTGAGAGGCCGCAAAAGGCTGTTGGGGAACACCGCCGTACCCATCCATCGATTGCGGAGCGATGGGAAGTGCGTCTTCTTCTTCAGCCGCAAGAGTCTGTGCCATCAATAAGATTCCAGCGATCAAAACGCTGGCGACGAGTCTCAACATGATATGAATTTATCGGCCAATCCGGCCTAAAAACTTATCCGCCCTTTGGCGAGGTTAAGGGAGTCTGCGATGATTTGACTGAGGAATTTGACTTCGAACCCAGTTGAGTCGAGCTCTTTCAAGATCAAAGACCTGCACTCTTGGCCCAGCCGGCCCCAGATCTCCGAGGACAACACCCCAAGGATCAATCGCGAGACTGTGTCCATAGGTTCGGCGCACTTCACCTCGAGAGCTTAAATGCTCTCCGCCTTGAGCGGGAGCAATCACATAGGCTTGGCTCTCGATGGCCCGGGCCCGGGTGAGCACATGCCAATGGGCTTCTCCCGTCGGAACTAAAAAGGCCGATGGAATTAGAATGGCATCCACCTTTGCCTTCGCATAGTTCAAGTACAACTCCGCAAAACGCAAATCATAACAAATGCTCAATCCCAAGCGCCAACCTTTGAACTCTATAATCTTTGGTTCGCGGCCGTGCTCAAAAGAGTCACTCTCTCGAACCGGTGAAGCGCCGGCCACATCCACATCAAAGAGATGAATTTTTCGATACACCACTTGAGGGGTTTGCCCTGGCTCAATCCAAACTGATGCGTTGGAAACTCGCCCACTCTTTTCAAGCATGGGAGCTGAACCCACCAAAATTGTGACTTGATGACGATCAGACATCTCTTTAAGGAGCCGAATTTGCGCGTCTTCAACGGTCAGACTGGGAATATCCCCCTTCTTAGAAATTCTAAAAAAGAGAGCATTTTCCGGAAACACAATCAAATCCACCAAATCAATATCTTGGATCTGACCTACGAGTTGGGCCATTTGCTCAAGATTCTTGGCCACCTCGTCGGTTGAGGTCATTTGTGCGACCGCAACTTTCAAAGTTTCTTTTGTCATGATTTATTCTTTTACTTCAGAAAAAGTGGCGGTTGAGATGTCTTTGCATTTCCAAGAGGCACCTTCGAGGTTTCCGCGGATATTCTTCATCACATCCACACACGAATTCCGACTTTTCGCATTACCAACAATTCGGTCAATGCCCGCCTTCGTGTAGACCGTCTGACAGCCTTCTTCATCTGCAACCACTCGTATAGTGCGAACCACCTTTTGGCTACGGCACATAACGTACCCCTGGTTTTCAACCGCGCCCTCTGCGGACGAACCAAGAGGAAGTAACAAAAGACTGTAAGCAAAAATCTTCAGGATCATGGCAACACTGTACCAAGATCTTGTTAAAGCAACAACGACGCCTAGCCTTTGGGCAAGGGCGCCATTGAAATTTTTTCTCGAATTATTGGCGGAGGAGCCGAGCATCACTTGCGTGCGCTGGCTTTTTTCTTAGTTGTCTTCTCAGAGGAGGCTTTGGCCGGTTGAACGAGCTTCACGTTGGAGTAATCAAAATAGCCTTCGCGCTTTTGCAGACCATCTTCTTTTGAATAGTGGGTCTGAACTTTCACGCCCTGAACTTTAACTTTAAGTTTTACGGGATCCACGGCCAAAACCGCGCCCTGCTTACCTTTATCGGCTCCAGCGATAATTTGAACTGTATCGCCCTTCTTGATTTTCAGCTTTATGCGCTTCATGCCTTTGCTCCATCTTTCTTCTTACGACGTAAACGGCGAAGAATTCGGGTCTTAATCTCCAGAGCTCGCTTAGAGAGCTTCTCGTCAGGCTGGTTTAAGATGAAGGTATCGAACCCACCCTGATGCTCCAGCGAGCGAATTGTAGAAGTGGCCATTTTGAGGCTCACCAACTGGTTCAGCGCACGGCTAAATATGCGTTTTTGCTGAACATTAGGGTTAGCCACCGACTTCGTTTTGATATTCGAGTGACTGACCAGGTTTTTGACTTGCGGCATTTTGCCGGTTAACTCACAACGAGCCATATTCTGCTCCTCAGCTTCAAGCGAAGCGATGGATATAGTTAAAAAGGGCCTTGTTGGCAAACGAATTTTGGCGTATACGGGTGAGCTCATTGACTAGTTAAGAGGCTGAAAGATGAAGAAAAACTATCGTTCTAAGTATCGTCCCGAATATCCCAGTGATTTTCACTTTGATTACAAAGATCCGGTGACCTTAGGTCGCTTTATGATGGACGGCGGAAAAATCGTGCCCTCACGAATCAGCAAGCTTAGCCAGAACCAACAGCGTCGGCTCGCAGCTGCGATTAAACAGGCTAGAAACCTCTCTCTCGTGGCTTCTGGCTCTTCGGCGTACGATCACTATGATCGCCCAGAACCCATCTCTCCAAAGCCCTTCTCGCTCTAATTGAGTCAGACAATTTAGGGTTAATAAAAAGCCGGCCAATGAAGCCGGCTTTTTTTATAGCCAACGGACCTGGGAGCCTAGCTTTGGGCCCCGACGGGGCTCTTTTTGGACCGAGTGCGAATTAAGTCGACCACTGTGCCCGCGACCAAGACCAAATAGGCAATTTCGGACCAACGGTGAAACTGTGGCCCCGGAATGCCAAAAAAGTGAACGTCACCAAAATCATGACCGAGATACCGTATGCGCACCAAGAGCATCGGCAAGGAGAACAACCACAGGTGAGCCCGAGCCATATAAAAGCTGAAAAATCTAAATCGATTCGGCCAGCGAAGAGTTCTTAGGACCATCCACACCCCGAGAACCACAAAACCTGAACCGGCGAGCAAGGCCGCCTGCCATCGTACGTCTATAAAGCGAAAGCTCGCCAAGGCCAAAAGGGCTGCGACCAACTGGAGACTTAAAAAAATCCAAAGATCTCGCCGCATAGTTCACCTCACTTGTTTTCTGGCATCCGTGATCCGGACCCCATTCTTCTGAGCCTTAGGTATATCAGATCTCACCATGGGCGGTCATTTGCTTAATCCCCACCACAAACAACACCGAGTCATTAGGGGGTCCATATGAAAACCTTTTCTCTCATTCGCCAGCAACTGCGATTTTTTGGCCTAAACCCAGAACACTGGTGCATCGTGCCCGCGCGGAATGATCAGACTTACGAATTTCAACATATTAAAATTCCCGACTTTAAACTTCGCGGCCGCATCGAGTTTGGTCAGATTAAAAATCTCGAAATTGCTTCGGCCTATTGGTAACGGCGACAGTCTTCCGACAAAAGCATGCGGGGCCATGCCTCTTTTCGGGGGAGGTCTTTGGCTCCGGGAAGTTCTGTAAACAAAGTTTCACGATAACTTTCCCAAGCGCCCTGGCCGTACATTCGAACGATTTGTGTATTTAAAGAACAATAGAGCGCGACATCAGCTTGGTCGAGCCACCCAAACCGCTCCATATAGCTCTCGGGAGGCTTTTCTCCCCAAGACGTCTCCACCATAAATTTGACTGCACCCCAAACCGCCTCTTTAACCTCTGAGATTCCTCCGGCACGGCTGGCGCACTCATCAGGGATGGTTTGAAGGTCGCGGACCATTATTCGGAGTTTTCCAAAAAACTCATAGCAAGCACCTGGTCCTGGGTTCTTTTCGCAATATTCTTTGAGCTGCTTGTACGATACGCCCTTGGCCACCGACTTATCTGCAGACGGAAACAAAAACCCCGCCTGTTGGGCTTTTACGTAGTCGAATTGAGCATCACATTGGTTTCGAGGGGGATCGGAGAAGACGATGAAGAGGATGCCCCCGGCAATAGCCAAAGTGGCAAGAGTGCCGCGCGATAAGGTGGCCAACCAGCGATCTAAACTTGATGCCATTAGGTCACCAGTTTGCCGCAGGTGCCGTAGGTTTCTGGATTGACGGGGTTTTGTGGCTTAGAGCCACGCTGAAGCCAAATACTCTTATCTTTAGGGCAAAAGAAAATTTTGTAACTATCGAGCTGGTAGATTTGGGCAATCAAAACCAATTGAGAAAAAGCTCGCTGAAAATAAGTTTGACGATCTCTCCCCGCTGATTTTCGACTGCGATCAAGGTAACTTTCTGCCGCGTTGAGAATTTTCAAAATATGCGGCCTTTGCTCTTTGGCAAGGTGGGCTTTGCGAGCAGCCATCTTTAAGCGCTTCATCAGAGCTTTGGTAGCAAGCGCCGTCTTTTGCTCGTCCCTTTTAAAGCTCGCTTCTTGAAGCGCGGACGTCGCTTTTAACACAGCGTTGAGTTCTTCTCTGAGCTCAACTTGCACCTTCATCTTTTTTATGGGTCGCCTTGCAAACGCCGCATCCGGAAGCACGCTAGCCCCAAATAACAACGCTACAAGCAGAACAAGGGCCCACTTTGGGGATAATTTTATTGATCGCATCTGTTTCAAATGTGCCACAGGAGCGGAATTGGTGGAAGCGACATTTCACTGCGCAAAAAAACAAAGAGCCGAAGATTTCTCTTCGGCTCTCGTCTTGCACAACACTCTTAAAGAGCGTTGCCTGCAATTAGAAGGTCATTTTTGCTTCTACGAATGCTTGATTGTAAGTGTCGTCTTTTCCAAGAGCATCTTTCACCCACTTGCCAGGCATATACATGCCAACCCATGCGGTGATGCTAAATCCGCCATCATAAGTCTTAGTGGCATGGATATCGATCTCGCTTCCGAGTTCATCTGAATCGGCCTCCTCAGTGTTGGCAGTGTCGTAAGCCGTATTAGAAGCGGTAATGATCGCGCCGTTAGCCCCGGCCGTTCCATTGCCCTTCTTCTCAGACACTGTAAACATCCAATAAGAAATGCCTACGTCAACCTGGTCCATGGGCGAGAAGGTGTATCCAGCCTTCATAAACGTGAGGTTACCCCAGCCGAGTACATCCATCATACCGGCACTGTTGTGCTTCTCAGTGTAAAAGCTGTCGTAGCCTTCAAGATCATTGGCTGAAGTGGCATTTAGGTTATCGTCGCCAGTGTCGCTATGATAAGCGATATGAAATCGGCTCTTCATCATCTCTGGCATTGAGTAGCCAACTTCTGCGGCCATCATGCTGCCAGCGATATCTGTCTTGGCACCTGCTAGCTTACTTTCGCCGGTATGAGCAGCATAGTTCAGCTTGTAATC
>JAPKGD010000135.1 GCA_026648125.1 Bdellovibrionales bacterium
ACAGGGTTCAACCACGCAAGAAGCGCTATCTGGAGCCTCAACAAGGGGCTGCTGAGAGACATCGCAGTTGATAAACTGAGTTAAGACAATAAGACCCAATACAGCTATTGAACCGATTCGCAACCATGGTCTCATTTTGATACACCCCCAAAAACTTTTGGTGTATGACCCATTTTCTATATCGACATGAGTCAATTCAAACTGCAGAAGCTGCACTTCTTATTCCAACAATTGAGGCCTGGATCGACTCTGAAGCAAACCCACTCACTGGAGGGTGTACACCTGTGAAATCGTTTTACATATTCTACATTTTCGCTCTGATATCACTCTCCTTAGGCGCCTCGGCCAAAACTGTATTTAGGTTTCATTCTGGGCTCGAGCCCTCTGCCGTCGACCCCGTTGCTCTCAACGAATCCACCGGCGGGTTTATGTTCTCTAACCTTTATCGTTCCCTTTATCGACTCGACAGGGATGGACTTCCCGTTCCCGAATTGGCCGAGCGTTGCGAATTTAAAAACAAGGAACGAACCCGGCTTCACTGTTATTTAAAAAAAGGTATCGCATTCAGCAATGGCACACCCATTCTGAGTCAGCACTTTGTTTATGCCTGGAGAAGACTGGTTGATCCCAAAAGTGGAAGCCGCCACGGAGACTTGCTTTACCCCATTAAGGGAGGCGCTGCTGTCGCTGCTGGCCACCAGCCTCCAGACACTCTCGGAGTAAGAGCCTCGTCAGATTCAATTCTTGAACTTCAACTTGAACAGCCCAACGCTGAAATTTTCGTATCCCTCGCTTCGCCACTCCTTACGCCACTTCTTAGCGAACCACCCAAATCACCGGACGAGTTTTCTCAAAGCATCACCTCGGGTCCCTATCGAATTGCGGCTTGGGAGCGAAAGACTAAAATCCGGCTAGAAAACAATCCCCATTATTTTGAGAAAACGAGTCGCCCCGACGTAGAGATTTTAATGATTGATGAGGACGCCTCAGCCCTACAGATGTTTGATCTGGGAAAACTCGACTTCTTAAGAAGACTGAACGTTAAAGAGATTCCCTTTCGACGGGACAAGCCCGGCTTTATTTTTCATCCCGCAATGCGCTTTGACTACATTGGCTTTGGCCCGCGAGTGAGTCGCGACAAAAACTTTCGCAAGGCCCTCGCTCTATCTCTCAACTACGATGAACTCACTCTCGCCTTCAAGACACCAGGACAAGTGGGTTGCCCCTCTTTCCCAGAGCGCCTTGCAACACCCTGGGTTTGCCTTAAGTTCAATTTAAAAGAAGCAAAAAGAGCTTGGAGCAAGGTCCCTGAAAACGCAAAGTCCTCGCCCCTCATAGTTCTTTATTCCAAGGCGGGTGGAGAGGATATTGGGCGCGGCATGGAATGGATGCAAGCTCAATGGAAAAAGCACCTGGGAGTCAAGGTGGAGCTCAGGCCCTTGGAAAACTCTATGTACCTCAGTGAGCTTAAACAGCGTTCCTCGGATATTTTTAGAAAAGGCGTTAATCTCGACCGACCAACCTGCTCAGCGGCGCTTGAAAACTTTCTTTCAACCTCGCCAGAAAACTACATTTCACTGCAAAACATGAAACTCACCAGCATTATTGAAAAATTACGTCTCTCTCAAACTGAACTTGAACGGAAAAATTGGTGCGGAAAGGGGTTGGAAATCATCGTTGGAGATCACTATTTAATTCCATTAGGGGAAATATACTTTTCAATGTTGGAGAATCAAAAATTTAAGGGCTTTTATTTGACCCCCCTCAATCAACTAGACCTTACTTTACTTCAGCCTAAGGACTAGCTCTCCTCGACTGAAGTCCTTCTCGCTTAAGGATGAGCATTAAACATTCCGACAAGTGTTTAAGAGACATCTGATCGATGAAGGAGATTATATGGCCAAAGAAAATAAAGGCGGCGCTCCCCAAGGCGGAGGAAACGTTGTCAGCCTCGCGATGTGCCCGGTTGAGAAGTGCGGCAAAAAGGCAACTCGTTCGGAATTCTGCGAAGAACACTTCGTGTGGTTCAAAGAAGGCTTAGTTACCCGAGGCGGACAAAAGCCCAAGGATTTCGACAAAAAGTATCAAGACTTTCTGACTCGCCAGAAGAAGGCTGCATAATATCATCTTCGATTGTCTGTAGTCGGCTGATCTGATAGCGTTACCTTCATGAGTAACGTCACTCGAGGAACAGCTGTGATTACAGGGGCCGGAAGCGGGATTGGTGCCGCAACAGCGCGGCGCCTGAGCGCGGACGGATTTTCTGTTTTATTGATAGGCCGCTCACGCGACAAGCTTGAACGAGTGGCCGAAACTCTCGTAACCCCCCGATTGATTTGTGCGGTTGACGTCACGTCTCCAGAGGCCCCCAACGCTATCGTTTCAGCCCTCCAGAGCGTGGAGCTGGGCCCCTACCCCCTTCAAGCTCTGGTAAACAATGCGGCCGTTTTTCACCGGCTATCTTTTACTGCGACGAGTGAGCAAATGTGGCGAGATGAACTCGAGACTAACTTATTGGCGCCGGTCAGATTGATTCAAGCCATGCTTCCGATTTTTGGAGAAGACGGAGTAATCATAAACGTTTCCAGCACCTTAGGGATTCGCCCCATCGTCAACACAAGCGCTTACTCTGCCGCCAAAGCCGGACTCAATAGCCTAACCCAGTGTTTGGCCCTTGAGTTGGCTCCTCGAATTCGAGTCTGCGGAGTTTGCCCGGGGTTAATTGATACACCGATCCACGCTTTTCACACTGAAAATGAAAGCAGCGAGAATCGAAAGCTCGCGCATCGATCGCAGCCCATGGCTCGCATGGGACGGCCAGAAGAAATTGCCGCCATGATTAGCTTTCTTGCGGGCCCTGAATCCACTTGGACAACCGGATCATTGCATACGGTCGATGGCGGAATCAGCCTCCTTTAAGTTCACGTGAATCTTTTCAAGTGGAGGATTGAGCCATAAGCCTCTAAAGCTTTCTAGAGTTTCAATTTCTTCAGAAGTAAACCCGCTCTTGATTCGAAGCTCATGACAAATGGGTTCCACTCTTCGCGGAAGACGATGAAAGAGGCTCTTAAGCCGTGGAGCAAAATCAATATTCGGATCAATTTTGTTCTGCTCACAAATCTCGCGATACCAATGCGAGCCAAATTGAACATGTTTAATTTCGTCTCGTTGAATAACTTCAGCTACTTTCTGAGGACCTTTGGCTTCGACACCACTCAGACGCCTTAACAACTTGTCTCCTGCATCTAAGCCAGATCCTTCTAAATAGCGATGAACAATTAGAATTCGATCGAGAAGACTATCGTCTTGAGATACACCCCTCCAAAGTCCCAGGTGAACGGGAAAGTCGCCCCAATTTGCACCGAGATCCCTCATCGCCTTCAGACAAAGAGCCAAATGACTTGCTTCTTCGACAGTGACACTTGCCAGCTGATCACGAAACTCCAAAGGAGCTTCAGGAAACTCAATAAGAGTTCTTAGCCCAAGCTCCATCGCCTGCAATTCAATACTTGCTAAATCATGGAGGAGGCGAACCTGCCCTTCCCGTTTTGACAACCCAGGCTTGTGAGGCAAATCCTTTATTTCACGAACTTCGACATCCCGCGCCGGAAGAGACGGGATAAACCGAATCTCACCCAAAAGCGCGCGATGTACACTTTCCCAAATTGAGGCCACCTTTATATCGACTTCGGCAATCTCAAGGGCTGAGCGAAAGGGTTGCATTCTGAGTTTAAGACTCCTATTTTTGGAGGCTCAGCATAAAGGCGCAGAAAGGATAGCTCAATGGGAAAGGGATGGAAAGCGGCGGGTAAACTCGAGAATGCCGCAAAAAAGGGAGCCCTATTTACCAAACTGGCTCGCGAGATCGCTGTAGCTGCCAAACAAGGGGGCCCCGATCCTGAGGCAAATTCTCGCCTCAAAATGGCCATAGCTGATGCGCGAGCAGAAAGCTGCCCAAAAGACACTATTGAGCGCGCAATCAAAAAGGGTTCCGGGCAACTCGATGATGGAACGATAATTGAAGAATGCACTTACGAGGGCTATGGACCTCACGGAGTTGGAGTCATCGTGGAGTGCCAGACCGACAATCGAACTCGAACCGTGAGTGAACTTCGATTGATCTTTAGAGATCATGGTGGAAATTTAGGCGAGCCAGGTGCGGTAGCATGGATGTTTGAACGGGTTGCGATGGTTGCCGGGAAAAAAGAAAATGTGGGCGATCCTGAAGAAGAAGCCATTGAAGTGGGTGCGAACGAAGTCGAGTCGGGAGAGGAAGGCAGTTACGTCTTTTACGGCGCCCCCTCAGATTTGGATCAAATTCGAACTGGACTTAACGGAAGAGGCTGGGATGTGACGGCCGCCGAGTTCTCCTTTAAACCAAAGGACATCACCCAACTCGATGAGGCAAAAAAGAGTGAGGTGTTTGAGTTCCTTGAGGCGCTCGAAGATTTCGAGGACTCTCATCGAGTTCACGCCACTGTTAATTAGGCGATTGGGCGCGAAGAGCCTGCATCGCCAATGCGTAAAACTTGATCTGCTTGACCATAGCAAATAATCCGTTTGATCGACTCGGGCTCAGATGAGCGCCAAAGTCGAGTTCCTTTATGAAATCTGGCGAGGTTGCAAGAATCTCTTCGGGAGTGGCCATGTCGTAGAGCTTAAGCAGCAAGGCCACAAGACCTTTCACAATCAAAGCATCACTGTCTGCAGCAAAAGAAACTCGCCCGTTGGCGCCAAGCTCCGCATGCAACCACACCTGCGATTGGCAGCCTCGAACCTTGAGATCCTCATTCCGCCACTGCTCAGGATAGGGCGGCAACTGGCGGCCAATTTCAATGAGGCGCTTATATCTGTCTTCCCAATTTTCAAGACCGCTAAAGATGCTTACAATTTCTTTCTGTCTTTCAACCAAACTCATTCTTTGCCTGTAGGCGACATAGCCCATGATGTCAACGCATGGACGGACTTAACTTTTGCCAAAAGGCGTTCATGGCTCGCCCCCAGTAACTTCGAAACATCTTCTCGACTCAATTCTTCCGCCCACTGCCAAGCTCGCTCAAAATACACTTCAATGGAGTCTGCATGATGGGCCCACCTCGGCACTTTCGCCGCGTTTGGCTTTTCGCCCTGATCCAATACAATAAATTCGAGATTGGTGGCGACCTCGCTCCATCGATATCCCGCCTCAATCATCCACTGTTGGGCGAGTCCAAACTCAATGAAGTGAGTTAATTGATTCACCTCGCGCCAAAACTGCATTCCTTGTTCTCCGGCCTGACTCCTGCAAAAGTAAGTCGCGCATTCCGCCGGCCGAATCTTCCAAATTCGGCAGCGCCCTTCATCACTTAAATATGGACAGCGAAGCCCTGCTCGATGGCTTGTCTCTCGATGTTTCGCTTGGAATGCATGAGGAGCCACAATTCCAATGGGCAATGTCTGACTGAGAATTGATAGCCTTTCTTTGCCTTCAAATTCTTGCAAAACCCTATGGACTTCAAAGTTTGGTATAAACGGCCAAAACGTGCAGCACTTCGCGTCGCCCTGGACACAATTCAAGCAATCCAGCTGTGACTCATCAACCGTCATTTGGCCGATTTCTGAGGGCAAAATGCGAGCAAGATGTCGTGGCAACCAGGAAGTCAGCTCCATAGCACCTCATAGGCCCATCCGCCTCCCCCTGTCCAGACTCTCTACAGCCGAAAAGCCAAATTTGGCATTGCCAAAACACCTCCCTAAGGCAACCCAGTGGCAACATATTTTACGCGTAATTTCAATATGTTACGACTACCAATTTGAGGCCAAATGGCCCCTTGGTTGCTTCTTCTAAAGGCGGAGGTGCTCAATGAGCCCAATTCGATGGATAAGCCTGTTTATTTGCTTTCAAACGTCCTTGGCGCGGAAGGTTATACCTGCCGTATGAGCCTACCTAATTTGAATGAGCCGGCCATAGGAAGAGGCGACACTCGAAATCTTGCTCGAGTGGACGCGAGCGAAAAATGCGTTCTCCTTTATGAACAAG